>CAZOTD010000006.1:0-26634 GCA_964582685.1 uncultured Treponema sp.
TGTCTTAGATAAGCTTATAGGTTATTGCATACAAAAAATAAAATATTCAGATATACAAGACAAAACATTTTTTGTTCCAAGCGAACTTATAAAAAACAAGAGAAATCTTACTGAACAAGAAATAAAAATCCTTGAGAAAAATTTAAATACTTCGGATTGCAGAGATTGGAAAAATGTTTTTGTCAGTTCTAAAAAAGATGAATTTAATCCACAACTCATTCAAAATTCACATTTTTCAGGTTTTGTGATTTTAGGCAAATTAAAAAATGGAACATTAAAATATCACGATCTTGAACTTTCTATGGGCATTTATAATTCAACTGTTATCAATGTAGAAATAGGTGATGATGTTGTAATTAATAATGTAAAATATTTAAAAAATTATCGACTTGGAAATCATATAATTCTTTTTAATATTCAAGAAATGAGTTGCACAAATCATGCAAAATTTGGTAACGGATGGATTAAAGATGATGAGCCAGAATCTAATAGAATATGGATTGGCGTTTCAAACGAAAACGGAAATCGTGGCGTTCTTCCTTTTGAAAGTCTAATTCCAGCGGATGCATATATTTGGTCGCGAAGACGTTCTGATAAAAAACTTATGGAGCGTTTTGTTGAACTTACCGAATATGGTAATACAAAAAAACTTGATACATTTGGAACTGTTGAAGATGATGTTGTAATTAAAAATACGACGCTTCTTAAAGATGCAAAAATTGGAAGTTGTGCATATATTAAAGGTGCATTTAAATTAAAAAACATCACAGTTTTATCCAATTCCGAAGAGCCAAGTCAAATTGGTGAAGGCGTAGAACTTGTAAACGGAATTATTGGTTATGGCAGTCACATTTTTTATCAAGCAGTTGCTGTTCGCTTTGTAATTGGAAGAAATTGCCAACTTAAATATGGAGCAAGACTTTTGAATTCAATTTTGGGAGACAATTCAACTGTTTCTTGCTGTGAACTTTTGAACAATTTGATTTTCCCATTTCATGAGCAACATCATAATACGTCATTTCTTATTGCGACAACAATTCTCGGTCAATCAAATATCGCTGCTGGAGCCACGATTGGAAGTAATCATAATTCAAGAAGCCCAGACGGAGAAATTATTGCAGGACGAGGATTTTGGCCTGGACTTTGTTCTGATTTTAAACACAATTCTAAATTTGCATCTTTTGTTCTTGTTGCAAAAGGTTCTTATCAGCACGAACTTAATATTATTTATCCTTTTTCTCTTGTTGCTTTTAAAGCAGAGCAAGAACCTGTTCATATTATTCCAGCGTACTGGTTTTTGTTTAATATGTTTGCAATTGCCAGAAATAATTATAAGTTTAAAAAACGCGACAAACGTGCAATAAAAGTTCAGCATATTGAAACTGACCCGATGGCACCTGATACGATTCAAGAAGTTATTGTTGCTTTGGAGCGCTTGATTTTTCTTACAAGGAATTATTTAAAAAAAATTGGTGAAGAATCTGTAAAAAATGCATTATCTGACGAGGAAGAACTTCAAGCTGCAAAAGATTATCTTCATCAAAATATCGAAGCTGACTTTACATTGTTTGACGAAATGGCACAAAAAAAGTATGGAGCAACAATTTTTAAGCCTGTAAAAGCTTATAAGGAATATCGAAAAATCTTAAAATATTTTGCTGCTAGAGCGATTGTTGATTATTGCAAAACAAATGGTTATCCAAAATTCAGTCGTGAAGTTCTTGAAAAAATGGAAAAGATTTCACTTTTTACTCAATGGCAAAATTTAGGTGGACAAATAGTTCCGACAATCAAAGTTGACCAATTATGTGATAAAATCAAAACTAAAGAAATTAATACTTGGGAAGAAGTTCACGCTTACTACGATTCTTGTTTTAAAAATTATGAACTTTATAAAACTCGATATGCACTTTATATTCTTGAGCGTCTTTATAGTCGTCCGATTTTGGAATTCGATTCTGAAATATGGCAAGATATTGTTGACGATGTAACGCTTGTTTCTACTGATATGTATCGAGATTCAATTTCTTCTCGTCATAAAGATTATACAGATCCTTTTAGAGTGATGACTTACGAAACTCAAGAAGAAATGACAGCAGTTCTTGGAACAATTGATGATATTGAATTTCTACATATTTTAAGACAACAAACAGAAGTTTTTAATCGTGATCTTCGTGTTATTCTTGGAATTTAATTTGGCTAATTGCTTTTAAATTTGTTCGCTCTTAAACTTTCTAAAATGTTTGCGTTTTTCCGCCCCATTTTTGACTTAGAAAATTTTCTCTTTCTAGCGTTTTTTCAAAATCTGCCATTGGCTTACAATTTTGTTCAAGTTCAACTGCAGTTGTATGAAGTCTTTTTATACATTCACTTTTATCTTTATATCCAAGTTTTGAACGTTCGATACTTTCGTGAAGAACTCGAATTGATTCATCGAAAATTTTTAATGGAACAGGAAATGGATGACCGTCTTTTCCACCATGCGCAAATGAAAATCTTGCAGGATCTGTAAAACGCGATGGCGTTCCATAAATTACTTCACTTACAAGAGTCAAAGATTGCAAAGTGCGAGCACCAAGACCTGGTGTTAAAAGTAAACTTTCAAAATCTTTTGGCTGAGATTCGTAAGCAGTTGCTAGAACTGCTCCAAGTCGTTTTAAATTCACATCTTCTTGACGAACTTCGTGATGTGACGGCATTACAAGATTTCGTTCATAAACGTTTGTTGCAATAGAAAGTTGTTTTGAATCCAAAGGTAAATCTTGAAATAATTCTTTGCTTGGTTCAATTTTTTTTTCAGGAACAAGAAGTTTATTTCCATTATGTTTTAGTACATTTTGTATTTCTTTTATAACGTAATCTGGATTTTCTCTTGAAAAATCAAGAATTCGGTTTCGTGTTGAATTTGCCGCTTTTGCCGTTAAATTCAAAATCAAACCTTCATTTTCTCCTGTAACTCCAGTATGTGGCGTTTCAACAAAAGAACGCAGATTTTCAGAACTCCAGTGATATCGTCTTGCTGTTTTTGTTTCAAGATTCATTCCTTGCTGAATAACAGTCCAGTCGCCATCACTTGATAAAACAAAGTTATGCATATAAAGTTGAAATCCGTCTTGGACTGCACTTGAATCAACTTTTGCAACAAGTTTACTAGAATTTACAAGTTTATTTCCATCTAGCCCTGTTGCATTTGCAAGAAACAATAATTCTTGTGGCGTTCGCTTTGAATATTTTCCACGCCCGCCACAAACACAAAGACCAAAATCTTTCGCTCTCGAATTTATTCCTCGCTTTAGTGCATACATCACGCTTGTTGTAATTCCTGACGAATGCCAATCCATTCCCATTACGGCACCAAGACTTTGAAACCACAATGGATCGCTTAATCTGATAAGAACTTCTTTTTTTCCAAAATTGTCGATGAGTGATTCAATAATCAATGTTCCCATTTTCATCATTCTGTCAGCGAGCCATTTTGGAACTGTGCCCGAATGAAGAGGAAGATCTGCGTGTCCTGTAGTTTTAATCATTTTCTTGCCTTTTATATTTGTTCGTCTTCTGCAACTTCTAGGGCAGATTTTGCTAAATCAATTGTATATTGACTTTCTGCTGCTTTTTGCCAAGTTGTTCCTGACGCTCCAAGAGATTTCATCGCATTTGTTTTTTTATCATTTTCTTTTTCAAGTAGAATTTTCGCTTCTTGCAAAATATTTTTTGCTTGGCTTTCATTTATTCCTAAAAGTTCTGTTAATTCTTCTTTTGTTGCAGTGCACAATTTTTCTAGTGAAAAATATTTTTTTAAAAGAATTCGGGAACGCTTTTGTCCAACATCAGTAAGATTTTCAAAAACATTTTGAGTATTTAATTTTGTTCTCAATTTTTGATTTTGCGTTGTAGCAAAGCGGTGAGTTTCATCACGAACTCTCTGCAACAATCTAAGTCCATCGCTACGTCTTGGCAAATGAATTGGCTGATTTTTATGTGGCAAATATAATTCTTCATCTTGTTTTGCAAGTCCAACAATTGGAATGTTTAAGCCAAGACTTTTCAAAATTCCATCGACTGCATTTACTTGACCAATTCCTCCATCAATCATAATTAAATCTGGAAGTTCGCCTCCTTCATTTGCAAGCCTAGAATATCGACGAGTTGCTGCTTCTCGCATTGAATTAAAGTCATCGATAATTCCGTCAGTTGTTTTTAATCTGAAATATCGGTAATTTTTCTTGTCTGGATTTCCATTGTAAAAACTGATTAGCGAAGCAACAGGAAGTTTTCCTCCAATATGCGCAATATCAAAACCTTCAATTCTCATTGGCAAAGTTTCAAGTCCCAGAACTTCTTGCAATTCTTTCATCGCTGGCATATCGCCTCGTTCGCGCATACGACGGATAATATCTTCATGTGCATTTTGAATTGTCATTTCAATTGCGGCTTTGTGGCGTTGAGCATTTTCGATTGTATCTGTTACAAGAATAATTTTTGTTTGTATTGAAAAAGTTTCTTGAATCCAGCGTGAAATAAAATCAAGTCCTTTTTGTGTTGGAACATAAATTGAAGGCGGGATTGATTCTGGTTCTGTATAATATGCATTCATAAATTCAGGAAGAAGTTCATCGTCTTCATTTAAACTTGTAACACGATAATTATCTCGTCCTTGCATTTTTCCGCCACGAATTTTAAGAACTGTAAAACTTACAAGTTCGCCTTCTCGATAATGAGCAATGTAATCTCTGTCTTCTTGAGAAAAATCTTCCACGACATTATTATTTTGAAGTTTTTCAAGTGCATAAAGTCCGTCACGAATTCTAGCGGCTTTTTCAAAGTTTAAATTTTTTGCAGCATTTTTCATTTCAATTGTAAGTTTTTCAATTGTCTGTGCGTCTTTTCCCTCAAGAAGTTCATTTATTTCGCCGAAAAATTCATTGTAGGACTCTTTTGAAATTTTATTACAGCAAGGAGCTTTACATCGCCCGATGTGATAGTACATACAAGGCGCATCTCGTTTCTTAAATTTTTTGCAAAGCCGAATTGGATAAATTCTGTTTATTGCATCGATGAAAGAATCAAGAGCGGTAACATCAGGAAATGGTCCATAATAAGTTGAACCGTCTTGAACTATAAATCGGGTTTTAAAAAGGCGAGGATATTCTTCTTTTGTAATTCTGATTACTGGATAGGATTTTCCGTCTTTCAAAGCGATGTTGTACCGTGGCGTGTATTTTTTTATCAGATTGTTTTCTAAAATAAACGCTTCGTATTCTGTTGTTGTTGTGATGTATTCAATTGTCTGTGCGTGAGAAATAAGAAGACGTGTTTTTATGTCTTTGTTTCCAGCAAAGTAAGAACTTAAACGGTTTTTGAGATTTTTCGCTTTGCCAACATATATGACGGTTCCTTGTGAATTCCGCCACATATAAACACCACTTGAGGAGGGCGCTTTTAATGCGGTTTCGTGTAATTTTTGCCAGACCGAATTATTTATACTCATAGTTATGAAAATTATGTATAATTCCTTTAAATTGAATACTAAAACAATACACATTTTATTTTGTTTATGTCTAGCATTTTTTTCATTTTCTGAAATTTTTGCTGAACAAAAAGATTATATTCTCGGCGGCGAACAAGGTTGGCCATCTTTTTCTGTAAATGAAAATATTACTTACGGAAAAGGAAGATTTGGTTATACAAGTGTTGAACTTTCAAAAAATGTAAGAAAGATTGGGGAAACAACTGATTTGCTTTTGAACTTTGAAGGAACAACTGTTCGTGATGCTTGCGAAAATTATACAATCGTAAAAAACGATATGCTTCGTATGGAAAATTCCGTTATGGGACATTACTGTGGATTAAGTCGCGGAAATGGAAAAGGAATTACTCTTAAAGGTAAAAACGGAACAGTTTTCGGAACAGAAGGAACTTTGGGAACTTTCGCAATCGAATTTTGGTTAAATCCATCTATTGCCGAAAATGGCGAAATTATTTTTCATTGGAATTCATCGCGAACTGTAAATGACAGAATTTTATATCAGATGATTCAAGCAGGTTTTGTAAACAGTCGAATTGAATGGAGTTTTAGAAATATTTTTGAAGGCTACACAAAAACACATGGCGAAATACGACTTCAAAGCCATTCCACTGTCGTTCCAGATAAATGGGCGCACCATGTACTTGTTTTTGATGAAGAAACTGGACTTCTTGAATATAGCATTGACGGAAAAACTGAAGATGTAAAATATCTTACAGTAAGTGGACACGAGCGTGGAACAATTTATCAACCTTCACTTGGTATTCCTAATGAAATTACAATTTGTCCGTCATTTACAGGTTCAATCGACGATTTTAGAATTCTTCAATTACTTCCTTCTGAAAACTCACCTGAAAACAATGGACGTTCTACTCGACAAACAGAAAGTTTAGAAACGCTTTTGCAGACAAACTATGATTTTTATAAAGTAACAGGCGGACGATTTGAAACGCAGCCAATTCATCTTGTTCCTGGTGCTAAGATTGAAAAAATTGACACAATCGAATATATTCCATCTCAAACAGAAATAAGATATTATGCGAGAGTTGGAGAAAATTTTTATAATTGGACAGATACTTATCCAGAATGGCATCGCGTAATTCCAGGCATAGAAATTGAAAATCTTGAAGGACGTTTTTTTCAACTTGCTGCAGAATTGTATCCAGATGGTGGCGGAAATAAAACGCCTTCAATCACGGAAATAAAAATTACTTATAATGAACCACCACTTCCTCTTGCACCGACAAAAGTAAAGGCTCAAGCAGGCGATGGATATGTTGATTTGTCTTGGAATTATTCTCTTGATGACACAACTGACGGATATTATGTTTATTATGGTTTGCGTCCTGGTGAATATTTGGGAATTGATAGTTCTAACGGTTCATCTCCAATAAATGTTGGCGATGTAAATTCCTTTAGAATTAACGGTTTAAAAAATGGAGCAATCTACTATTTTGCGGTAGTAGCATATTCGAAACTTGATCAGAGAATTATAGGGAATTTTTCAAATGAAGTTTTTGCTAGACCTAGTCGTGCTAGAAATTAATAGAGAGTAAGGAGTAATTAAAAAATGGCTGAAAACGATTTACTTAAAAGCAGAGCAGATGCAGCAGTGTTATCAAGGGATTTTGCTCTTGCCGCCAGATTATATAATACACTTTTGCAACAATCGCCAAATGATGTTGAATTACTCGAAAAACTCGGAAGTATTTATGTAAAAAGTGGTAATGATGAAAAAGCATTGTCATATTATATAAAAAGTAATCAACTTAAACCAAACGATTTTAATACATTAAACAATCTTGGTGGAATTTATCGTCGACTTAGACAATATGAAAAATCAATTGAAGTATTAAAACAAGCACTTTCTCTCAATAAAAATGTTGCACAGGTAAATTACAATCTTGGCTTTACTTACAAAATTATGGAAAAATATGATAAAGCCGTTGAATGTTTTGAAAGCGTAATTCAGTCAAATCCCGATGATGTTCTTGCCTACAATCATTTAGGATTAATTTATCAAAGTCGTGGCGAAAATCAAAAAGCAATTCAGACATTTTTAAAGGCACTAAAAGTTGACCGAAATCATCCAATTCTTCATTTGAATCTTGCAAAAAGTTACGAACAAGAAGGTCAATTGAAAAATGCTGTTGCCGAATATGAAGCGGCTTTGCGTTCAAAACCTGTTTGGAGTGAAGCAATTTATGAATATTCAAAGTTACTTCTTTTGATGCATAAAACAAATGAAGCCAAAGAATTAGTTTCACAAGCAATTTCTGTAGATCCAGCAGATATAAAAATGCATTCTACTCTTGGCGATATTTATTCTGCACAAAGTGATTTTGAAAATTCCGCTGAAGAATATAAAAAGGTAATTTCAGTTGAACCTAATAATAAAAATGCACTTGTTGAACTTTCGGCTTCTCTTGAAGAAAATGGAAATCCAATTGAAGCACTTGAATATATTGAACGTGCAGAAAAAGAAAATCCTGAAGACAGAAAAGTAATGAAACAATCTGCATCAGTTAGTCTTTCTGCAAATCGAGTTGCATCTGCCGGCGGTAAAATTAAACATCTTCTTTCACAAGATCGTTATGATTGCGAAGCACTTGATCTTGCGGGACAATTTTACATCGTAAAAAAAGACGATGATAAATCTGAAAATTTTTATAGCGAAATTAAAAAACTTGATTCAAATTACACTCAGTATTTGTTGCAAGCGGCAAAACGTTACAAACAAGTTGGAGAACTCGATAAAGCAGAAGGAAGTATAAAACAATATATCAAAAAAAATCCATCTGATGCAAAAGCACTTACAACTCTTGCTGGAATTAGTGAATCGCTCGGAAAAATAAATGATTCAATTTTAACATTAAAAAAAGCACTTCAACTTGATTCAAATAATGTTGCAGCAAAAAAATCTTTGCACAGAATTTCGGTTCAACTTACAGATGTTGCAAATAATAACGAATTAGGAGATTTTACAACAGAATCTTTGCTTCCAGTTGAAGAAGAAAAAATAGAAGAAAATGACGAGCCAAATAATATTATTCAAGATGAGAATAATGAACTTCAAAATTCAAATAATTTGCTCGCTGATGAAAATTTACTTGAAAAGAAAATAGCAGATGATACAGCTCTAGTTGACAATGAATCGTCATCTACAGATTCTGATTTATGGAAATCGGAAAGTTGGGACCCTGATGAACTTGTTGACGAAAGCGAAAATCCTTTTGCAGAACTTGATGGAAATGATGAAAGCATTTTAACGGGCAAAAGTGAAACTTCATCTGAAGAAATTGAAGATGAAGTTGAAAATGAAGAATATGACAACGTTCCAGAACTAAAAAATATTTCGTCTGTTCCAAAACAAAATAATGGTGCAATGGCAGATTCTGAAAATCCAAAAAATCAAACTTCTGGCGACAAAATTGAAGATGACAAAACTAAAAGCGTAGAATCAAGTGATGAGCCAAAAATCCCAGAACCTGAATCGCTTTCGGAATTAGAAACAGATTTAGATTCTGAACTAAATCCATTTTCAGAAGAAAATGATTTTGATTCAATGCCACGTTTTACAAAAGATTCAAATCAAGATTTGATTTCAGCACTTGAAGATGAAGATGCAGATGGAGAATATGACAACGTTCCAGAATTAAAAAATATTGAGCCTGCTTCAAAACAAAATAATGGTGCAATGCCAGATTCTGAAAATCAAAAAAATCAAACTTCTGGCGACAAAATTGAAGACGATGAAATTGAAGAAGACAAAATTAAAAGCGTAGAGTCAAGCGATGAGCCAGAAATCCTAGAACTTGAATCGCTTTCGGAATTAGAAACAGATTTAGATTCTGAACTAAATCCATTTTCAGAAGAAAATGATTTTGATTCAATGCCAAGTTTTAAAAAAGATTCAAATGAAAAATTAATTCCTCATCAAAAAGAAGTTTCATATAATAAAAATCGTCAACCACAAATTGCAAGACTTTCTGATAAAGACAATTTTCGTATTATGTCGCAGTTACAAAAAACTCAGGCAGAAGCAGACAAAGCAATTGCTGCTGCAAATAAAGCTTGGATTGCGGCAAATCACGCAGCAGATGCCACACATGCGGCAAGCGTGACAGAGTCATTACTTACAGAGCGCACAGAAGATGCTGTAATGCAAGCGGCAAAAGATGTTCGACTTCAAGCAGAACAAATTGTCAAAGATGTGGCAGATAAAATGCTTTCTGAAAAAATAGATAAGATAGATTCAATTCTTCCTCAGTTTGAAAAAATCTTAGAAAAAAGTAATTCTTTAGAACCGAACAATGAGCAGACACAAAAAATATTGACGCTTTTTAAAAGTCTTCGTGCATTGGGCGAAAGTCTTTCTGGCGAATCTCGCAAAAGTTTTTTGCAAAGTTTAAATAGAATTAAAATGGATTATATAATCAGCCGACTTTCTGGAAATCCAGGTCTTTTAAAAGTTTCGCAACAACTTCGTGAATCTGGAAAACTTGAAAATTATATTCATGAAGATGAACTTTCTAAAAATCAAAATTATAGTGGCAAATTTCTTGCATTTAATGTTTTCAAAAATATGAAAGATGTTGCAAAAAATCTTGACGATAAAGATTTGTCGTTGGCGCTTGAAAAAATTATTTCAAATCTTGTTGAAAAAATTTCACAATAGACAAATTAAAGTTATAACAACAATTGACTTCAATTTTTAACTAAAATGAGTAATGTTAAAAGTTAAATTTCTTTAATTTGGTGAATAAAAAAAATCTTGCAAATGTGATTAATGTTTTTTCAATCGCTAATTTTAAATTCGAATAATTCTTGAATGAGTAATTACTTCATTGCCGTCTTCAGTAATTAAAACATCATTTTCAAGTCTTACTCCTCCAAGTTCTTTGTCGTAAAGTCCAGGCTCGAGAGTAACAATCATTCCAGGAAGAAATTCACTGTTAGGTTCTGCCCGTTGTCGCACAAATGGATATTCGTGAATTTGAAGCCCGATACCATGCCCTAAACCGTGTGGCATTGTTCTTTTTCCTTTTGTAAAAATTTCATCTACTTTTGCAGCAGCGGCTCGGAGAGTAATTCCTTTTTTATAGAACTTTAGCCCTTCTGTTGCAGCATTTTCTACAAGGTTAATAAGTTTCTCTTGTTCATCAGAAAGTTTTCCTTTTGCAACAGTTAAAGTTGTGTCGCTTGTGTAACCTTGATAAACAACTCCAAAGTCAAGAATAGAAAGTCCTTCTCCTGGCCAAACTCCATTTGTGTAATTTGGAAAACAATGAATTGCAAAACTTCTTTGAGGTCCAGCTGCTAATGTGTCAAAACCTGTTTTTTCGCAACCATATTTTCTACATTCGCTTTCGATAAAAAGTGCAACATCTAGTTCTGTTTTGATTTTCCCTTTACGAATTTTTATTTCGATTTCATCGATTATTTTGTCTGCGATTTTTGCGGCTTCTTTTATACACGCAATTTCGTATTCATCTTTGATAGAACGCATCATGTTAGCAAATTTGTAAACAGACTCGGTTCGGCAACGCACATCCCAATCAGGTAATGCGTCTACAAATTTAAGAAAATCAGGATAAGAAGTTGTTGGAGAAAACTCTACAATATTTTTTTTCTTTGCTGTTATTTTTGTAAGAACTGCTTTTATTGCTCTTATGCTACTTCTTTCATATCGTGTAAAAGGAATTATTTTTTCTGCAAATGCATTTTGTTCTGCAAGATTTATGTCCCAAGGAATAAGTGTGCAAGACGCATCATTTTGTATTATAAGAATTCCGTCACTAATATGTCCGCAAAAATAACGAAGATTTGCATCACGATGCTCTTCGTTGTCGTCAAAGACAACGGCTGTAATTTCATTTTCGTTCATAAATTCAGCAAGTATGTTTCTGCGATTTTCATATATTTCTTTCATTTCTTCTTTTGAATATTTTTTCATGATTTAATTCCTCGCTTTTTGAATTTTTCAATTATTCCAACAAATATTTTATCTTTAGTCAGCGCAAGCAAAATTATTCCGATTGCACCAAAAATTAATACACTTACAATAAGCGAAATCCCATTTCCTAAAATATTTCCAAGTGAAGAAAGTTTTTGTACAATCAATGGATTAAGAAAATAAATAGGCAAACTTGCAATTAAAGAAAATAATATAATTTTAAGACAATAGAAAATTGAAGATTTTGCAATTTTTGCTGCATTTGAATTTTTCAGAAACCGCAAGAATGCAAAAAGTAAGATTGTATTAATAACACTTGAAAGTGAAAGTGCAAAAGCAATTCCTGGACCTTTCCATAATTTTGAAAAAACAATTGCAAGACAAATATTTGTTCCAAGCGAAATAATTCCTGCCAATGTTGGAAGTTTTGTATTGCCTTGTGCGTAAAATGCTGGCGAAATAATTCTGTTTACTGCAA
Organism: uncultured Treponema sp.; assembly: GCA_964582685.1. Classification (GTDB taxonomy): domain Bacteria; phylum Spirochaetota; class Spirochaetia; order Treponematales; family Treponemataceae; genus Treponema_D. Next base: position 11,962 of record CAZOTD010000006.1, read on the forward strand.
TAAAAAAAAGTCCCGAAATATGAAATACAAACACGCTGTAAGTCGTTGCAACAGATACGTCGTCAAATCTTCCTCGTTTGAATACAAGAGAAATTATTTGCACTCCAGTAATTAATGAATAAAATGTAATAGGAATACAAACAAGTGCAATGATTTTAATTGCATTCAATAACATTTTTTGATAGTCGTCCCATTTTTCCTGACGCGCAAGACCAGAAAGATTTGGAAGAATTACAGTTCCAATTGAAACCGCAAAAATTCCGAGAATTAATTCTTGCAATCTTAAAGAATATTGCAAACTTGAAACAACGCCTTCTCCTATGCTTCCTGCAAGCGCTGTCGAAACCATATCGTTGATTTGATAAGATGCCATTCCGATAATTGTAGGAATAATAAGTGCAATTACTTTTTTTGTTCCAGGATTTCGAACAGTTTTTGTTAACGAAGTGAATTTTATTTTCCAACCAGTTTTTAATACAAATGGAAATTGAAATGCCGCTTGAACAATGCCACCTAAAACTACGCCAATTGACATTGCTTTTGCTGGGTTATCAACAAATTTTGACAAAATAACAGTTGAAAGAATTACAAAAAGATTAAATAAAATTGGAGTAAAACCAGATGGCGAAAAAATATTCATTGTATTTAAAATGCCTTGGAAAAGTGCGGCAATAGAAATTACCATTAAATACGGGAACATAATTCGTGTAAGTAAAACTGTTTCGTTAAAATCCTGCACATTAAAAATTTTAACAATGTATGGCGCAAAAATAATTCCAAGAACAACTATAATTGAAGTTAAAAAAGTAATTAATGTAAAAGTTGAATTTAGAAATTCTTGAGTTTCTTTTTTATTATCTTGTTTTTTCCCGTCTTCAAGATAAGTGCGGAATGTCGGGATAAATGCAACCGAAATGCTATTTTCTGCAAACAAACGGCGCAAGAGATTAGGAATTAAAAATGCAACTCCAAATGCATCTGCAAGCGAACCCGTTCCTAAAAAGTAACCTTTTGTTGCTTCACGTACAAGTCCCAAGATTCTTGAAATAAAAGTAAGAAATGAAAGTTTTATTCCTGACTTAACAATGTTTTTCTCTTTTTTTTCTACATTTTTCATGATACACTATAATGTATTATTGTTTGCTATTTTTAGCAATGGTCAATATTTTATGGAGGAATTTAAAAAGTGCCACGCAAAAAATTATTCCAATATGTTGGAAAAACTCCAATCATTCCGATTTCTGCAAAAATACTTACGATTTTTGCTATTCTGATTTTACTTTCAAATTTAATGACGAACTTGCTGTCTATTAATCTTTCTCAACGCCAAAAAAACGTTTTGACGAATCAACTTCTTGCAAACGAATTAAAAGAGCTTTATATCACGGCTACAAATCAATATCAAATTTATTCTTATTCAAAAAATCGAGAGGAATGTCTTGAATCCTTAAAAAAAGCTGCTGCGACCGATTTTACTCAAAAAAATAGTATTGCTTTTGCTTTTGACAGAACAGGAAAAATTCTTTTCTTTATCAGCAACAATGGTAGAACACTTGAAAATTTTAATGACAAAAAAGTTCTTGATAAATTAAATCAAGATTTTGAAAATGGAATTGAACAAGGTTCTGTTAATTTTGATTTTGGTGATGGTGAATTTTTGGGCATTTACAAATATCATCATGATTGGAATTGTTTTATTTTTCGTGCGGAATCTTGGGCGGACAGTACAAGAGAGATGTACAAAGTTATTGGAATTACAGTTGCAATTATTTTTGGTTTGACGATTATATTTTTGATTCTTGGATTTATGATGTTTAACAAAGTATTTGAAAATGTAAAAGGAATTACAAACAGCCTTTATGATATGCAACAACGCCAGCAACTTGGAATTATAAATATTGACAATGCACCAAACGATGACATTACATATTTGGCTGCTTCATTTAATGCACTTTCTGTATCAGTAAATAATCTTCTTACAACTTTTAAAAAATTTGTTTCAAAGGATGTTGTTAACCGAGCCTATTCAAATCATGTTATTACTCTCGAAGGAAGTCAGCGAGAACTGACAATGCTTTTTTCCGACATAAAAAGTTTTACATATAGAACTGAAACTTTAGGAAACGAAATTATCGATGTTTTGAATGTTCATTATAACAAAGTGATTCATGCAGTTCATCAAGCAAATGGCGTCGTAGGTTCGATAATTGGTGATGCAATTCTTGCAGTTTTTGGTACAGAAATTTCAAATGCAGAAAAATCGCTTAAGTCAATTGATGCAGCTTGGGAAATTACAAATGTTACTGCAGAACTTCGTGAAAAAATGGCAGAACGTCGTGCTATTATTGAAAAGAGAAGAAAACTTACAACATCAGAAGAGCGAGTTTATCAAGCAGTTCTCCTTGATATTGGAGTTGGAATTGATGGAGGAATTGTGTTCTATGGAAATATTGGTTCTGATGAACACATGGCAAATACTGTAATTGGTGATAATGTAAATTCTGCAAGTCGACTTGAAGGTTTAACTCGTGTTTATCATTTACCTGTAATTGTTTCTGGATATATAAAAAAAGAAGTTGAAAGTATTTCCAAAAGATATAAGTTCTTTGAAATCGATACAGTTCAAGTGAAAGGAAAAACTGAAGGAAAGAAAATTTATTTTCCGCTTGACACTTATGTTCCAGACGCAGAAAATCTTAGCAAACAATTTGAAATTTTTGAAGATGGCTTAAAAGCGTACTACAAAGGTGATTGGTCAAAAGCAAGAAAAAAAATCAAAGAAGCGAATCTTGATTTGTGCAAAATATTTTTGGAGAGAATGGGACGCAAAAGTGCGCCTGCTAAATGGAGCGGAATATGGACAATGACAACAAAATAGATTTTGAAATTACGAAACCAGAGTCAAAAAAAGTAAGTCTTTTTTTGCAAGAAGAACTTATTCCTCTTAAAAAAAGAAAAACAGTAACAACATACAATCTTGAAAGAGAATATGCAAAGACGCGGAAAAATCATAATTATTCGATTTGGATTACAATGATTATTACTGTTTTGGTTGTAGTTTTTGCAACTTGGATAATTGTATCAAGAATGACAGTTCGAAATGAAAATATAAAAGTTTCTCTTAATACTTTTGAAGATCTTAATATGCGGAATTTGTTTGATGCACTTTCTAAAACTCAAGACCTTTATGAAAAAGCGGCAAAAACAAAAGCAGAGTTGCAAGCGTCTTTTGACAGTCGTTCAACTCAAGCCTTACAAATTAGAGATGCCGATCTTGAAAATTTAAATAATATGAAACTTACAAGAGCTGAACGTATTGCTCGAGAAAATTCGATTAGAGAAAGTTATAATTCTATGATGCAACAAATTCACGAAGAATTTGACGAAAAACTTATCGCTGCAGATTTTGAACTTAAACAATATGAAGAACAACTAAAAAATTTTGACAGCGAGAATGTCGAAAAGGCACAAGCTTGGGAAAAAGAAATGGATTCGCAACGACAAGTGCACGAAATTGAAACTCGAAAACTTACCGAAGATTATGAAAATCAAATTGCACAAATAAAAAAAGAAATGACAGATTCTCAAGAACGAAATTATCAAGAACGCCGAACGGCAATAAATAATCTTACAACGCATTACGAATCTCGCATTTCAAAACTAGATCCTGTAATTCAAAATTCAAATGTAAAAGATATTATAAACAAAACACAGTCGCTTGTTTCAAATTCAACTTTTAACCCAGATTCAATTAATCAATCTATAATAATTCCTGACGAAGAATATACAAGCGAACTTAATCTTATAAAAGAAAAATATGATGATTTTGTTGCCCTTAACGATTTGGCTAAAAATATTCCTTTTGAAAATGGAATGAAAAATTTAGTTAATTCTGAACAAGCTTTGACTTACGATATGACTTATTCAATTGCACAAAAAGGTGCTGAACGAATTAGCGAATTAAAGGCAGAAAATATTCAACTTTCTACTCAACTTGGCAATTCACAAGGCGAAGTTTCGAGTCTTAAAAATTCAATTGTAAGCACAAATGCTCTTCTTGACGATTATGCAAAATCGTTAAATGTAGACGGCTTTATTTTAAATTACGACGGTTCGCAATCCGCAGTAATTTTTCTTTTGAGTAGTGCAAAAAGTTTTGTAAAAAATGACGGAAGCACAACTGCAACTGTTTTTGATAATAAAAATGTGCCTTTAGTTACAGGTGCGATTTGGTTTAAGGATACAACCTATTTACTTTCTCTTGATGAAGTGATAGATTATTTGCCTAATGGTGCAGTAATCAAAATTAATGAATAAATAAATATTTCGATTTTGGAATTGCATTTTGCCCGAACATTAAGTCTCATAATTTTGCAACGGAATTGTGAGGTAAGTGATACATCTTTTGTAACATTTTCGATCGATTCAAAGAAAATACTTTCATGGCTTAAAACTAGGACTAAATTAACTTTATAAGATATTTTATGAGGAGAAAAAATGTCTATTTTAGTTACTTATTCAATTTTATTTTTGCTAAGTTCTTTTATTGGTGTTGGATTTTTGAGTTGGTTTCAAAAATTTTATCTTCAAGGGCAGCCTGAACAGTATTTAAGTGCTGTTCCAGTTACGGCTCTTATAACGTTGATACTTTGCGCTGTTATAATTTTGATTATGTCAAAAGTTTTGTATCCAGTTGATAAAATTTTTAAAAAAGCAAAAAATAGCATGGGAGAGGGGATTACACAACAAGAAAAAAACTTTGTTATAAAAGTAAAAAAGAAAATGAACATGATTACAATTATTTCAACTGTAATCGCGTTTGTTTTAGGAAATCTTTCAACAATTATTATTCAAATTATGCGTGGAAAAATTCCATTTGAACTTTCAAGAATTATTTTTGCCATAATCCATTCTGCTGGCTTTGGCGGAATTGCTACATTATATACAATTCATATTATGGATTTATTTTATGGCAAAAAAATGAAACTTCTTAAAATCCATCATCTTGAAAATACTAAACTTTCTGGAACGATGAGTTTCAATTTGAGTTATATGTTTATTACTGCGACAATTGCAATGACTTCAACAGTTGCGATGGTTCCATATCAACTTATTTATACAGGCAATACAAACTTATTTGGCAATGGAATGTCATTTTATATTTTGAACATTTTGCTTGTGTTTGCAATTACTTTTACTTGTGTTCTTATTCCATTTATATTAGTTTTAAAAGGACTTTCTGAACGAATTAGAAAAAATTCAAATGCTTTGAACGAAATTGCAAAAAGTGGAAATCTTGTTGACCGTCTTGATATTCGTGTAAATGATGATCTTGGTGTTCTTACAGATTCTATAAATAAAGTTATGGACAAACTTTCTGTTATGATTTCTGATATAAAAACGGAATCAGAAAATGTTCATAGCGCGTCAAATCATCTTTCTGAAGCAACTGATTCTTCTGTTGCAGCACTTACTCAAATGCAATCTTCACTTGATAAAATTAACGCAAATGGAAATAAGCAACATAACATTATTACAGAAATCAGCCAAGAAATTGATAATCTTGAAAAAGACTCAGAAAATCTAACTGCATATATGGCTTCGCAAAGTGATTCAATGCGCCAAAATTCGCAAAGCATTGCAGAAATGGCAGAGAATATCAAAAAAGTTGCCCAAATGTCTATGCAAGCGGATACACTTACTACAAGTCTTGCACAAACAAGTGAAAGAGGAACTAGCCTTGTAAAAAGTTCTATTACTTCAATTTCTGATATTCAAAAAGCATCTGTTGAAGTTCAAAAAATAATTAAAGTAATTCAATCAATTGCTTCTCAAACAAATTTGCTTTCTATGAATGCTTCAATCGAAGCTGCACATGCAGGTGAATTTGGAGCAGGATTTTCTGTCGTTGCAAATGAAGTTCGTTCGCTTGCTGCAAGTTCGGCCAAAAGTGCTAAAGACATTCAAGAACATATTAAAGATATGGTTGCAAAAATTGAAGTTGGAGTTTCTACAAGCAAACAGGCAGGTGAAGCTTTTGAGCAAATTGCACAAAGTGTTAAAGAAAATCAGCGAATTATGCAACAACTTTCAACAGCAATGGAAGAACAACGAATCGGTGCAGAAGAAAATATGCGCGTAACAAATGATGTTTCTGAATCACTTGTTGAAGCAAACACTCTTGCTAAAAAACAAAATGAATTTGCAATTAAAGTAAAAGAAACTATGGATAACATTGTTGTAATAACAGATGATATTTCTCAAAGTATTGACGAAGGTTTAAAGGCAACAGAAAATATGCGAGAATCAGTTTACAAAATGGGAAATTCTGTAACCACAAATCGCAATGCTGTAGAAACTATGGAAAAGCACGTTGCATTATTCAAAGTATAATTTTTTATTTTGAATGTAAATCGGCTTTTCGTTTAATAAAAAGGTTGTCTTAAACAAATTTGGCTTTGTCTGAATTGTAAGACAACCTTTTTCTTTATTAAAATTATTCAGTGGAATATATGGGCATAAAAAAATTTCGTTTTGATATTCTTTGAATTTGTCAGCAAGAATTAAACATGAAGTGTTGTTGTATGGAACAGAAAATCTTGTAGGTGGATTAAGAATTCTTTCAAGCAATAATTCAAAATTAGTATGAAAAGAAGTTGTACAAGTTTTTGTTTTTAGAGAATATTTTTCAAAACTATCCTTGTCTTTTTTTAACAAAGTTTCTTGAAGTTTTTGCCAATTAAAATAATTTAATGCAAGAAATTTTTCATCATTATTTTTGTGCTCTAGAACTAGCCGAAAAGTTTTTGTCAAAGCATAATTTTGCCAATCAGCACAAGAATTCTTGTTTTGAAAACAAAAAGGATAAATTGTGGATGCGGGGCAAAAAAAATCATTGGCTACACTTTTTGTAATTGGAAAACATTCGATTGCTGCAAATGAAAATTCTTGAAGCGTTAATTCAAAAAAGATTTTATCTTTTGCAACATTAAAACTATGTTTTTTGTTTTCAGTTGTTACAATTATTTTCCAAAAATCAAGTTCTGGATAATCTTGCAAAGTTGTCCAAGAAGGTAATTCAACTTTTATAGGAATTGTTTTATTTGCGCTTAATGGAACTTCGCAACCAAAAAATGTCATAGCGACAACAGTAAAAAGTATGAAGATTTTATTTATATTGTATTTCATATATTATTCATACTTTTGTTTGAAAAAAAATCTGTGAAAAAAAATTATCTGTACTTTTCAATTTCTGTTTGGCAAAGTTTGTCGCAAATCTCGTTGTATTCAATTCCAGCATGCCCTTTTACCCAATTCCAATTAACAGAAAGAGAGTTGTTAAGTGAATCAAGTTTTTGCCACAAATCTTGATTTAAAACTGGTTTTTTTGCCGAAGTTCGCCAGCCGTTTTTCTTCCAATTTGCAATCCAAGAAGTAATTCCGTTTTTAACATATTGGCTATCTGCATAAAGATTTATAGATTTGCCTTGAAGTTCTGGAGTAATTGAAACTGTATTTAATGCCTGAATTGCTGCCATAAGTTCCATGCGATTATTTGTTGTATTGTGTTCTCCGCCAGAAATTCTAAATTCTTTTGAATCGACAAAAATTACTGCTGCCCAACCGCCAGGGCCTGGATTTCCAGAGCAACCGCCATCTGTGTAAATTGTAATTTCATTTTTCATGGAAACAGAGTATAACCGATTTATCTTCCAAGTTCTAGGTAATTTTTTTTCTTTTTTGTTGCCAATTCATTCAATTTTTTATATCTTAATTAATACAAATACAAAAAAATTCCCAGTTTCTTCTATGTGAATTATATATTATTAGTATATGATGAATTATACAATTAACCGGGATTTATATAAGGAGTTATAAAAAATGGCAAAACAATTGTTATTTAATGAAGATGCACGAAAAAAATTGCTTTCTGGCGCACAACAGATTTCAGAAGCAGTAAAAGTAACTCTCGGACCTTGTGGTCGAATGGTTATGCTTGATAAAAAATATGGTGCACCTACAATTACAAAAGATGGCGTTTCAGTTGCAAAAGAAATTGAACTTGCTGATCCATACGAAAATATGGGAGCACAGTTTGTTCGCGAAGTTGCTTCAAAAACAAATGATGATGCTGGTGATGGTACAACAACTTCTACCGTATTGGCGTATGCACTTGTTCGCGAAGGTTTTAAATCAGTTGCTGCAGGAATGACTCCAATCGGAATCAAACGTGGTATAGACAAAGCAGTAAAAGTTGCAATTGACGAAATTAAGAAGAATTCAAAGCCTGTAAAAGGAACAGAAGATGTAACACATATTGCAACAATTTCTGCAAACAACGATGAAGAAATCGGAAAAATGCTTGCTGATGCAATTGAAAAAGTTGGCAAAGATGGCGTTATTACAGTTGAAGAATCTAAGAATATGGACACAACTGTAGACACTGTAGAAGGAATGCAATTTGATCGTGGATATATTTCATCTTATTTTGTAAATGACCGTGACAGAATGGAATCAAATTTTGAAGAGCCATATATTTTAATTCACGACAAGAAAATTTCATCTATGAAAGATCTTCTTCCTATTCTTGAAAAAGTTGCAAATGAAGGTCGCGCTCTTATTATTATTGCAGAAGATGTTGACGGCGAAGCACTTACAACTCTCGTATTGAACTCAATTCGCGGAACAATCAAAGTTTGTGCAGTTAAGGCTCCAGGCTTTGGTGACAGAAGAAAAGATATGTTGCAAGACATTGCAATTCTTACAGGCGGACAAGTTATTACTGACGAACTCGGATTAAAACTTGAAACAGCAGATGTTTCAATGCTTGGTCGTGCAAAATCTGTAAAAATCGACAAAGATAACACTACAATTGTTGGTGGCGCTGGTGCTAAGAAAAATATTTCTGAACGAGTTGGAGAAATTAAAGCACAAATTGAAAAAACAACTTCTTCTTATGACAAAGAACAACTTCAAAAACGTCTTGCAAAACTTGCAGGCGGAGTTGCTGTAATTAATGTTGGTGCTACAACAGAAACAGAAATGAAAGAAAAGAAATTCCGTGTAGAAGATACAATTGCTGCAACAAAAGCCGCTTTGGAAGAAGGAATTGTGGCAGGTGGTGGACTTTCACTTATCGAAGCAAGCAAAGCACTTGAAACTATTCCAGAAACTTTGTCAGAAGATGAAAAAGTTGGATATAAAATTGTTCGCCGTGCTCTTGAAGAACCAATTCGCCAAATTGCAGACAATGCCGGAGTTGATGGTGCTATTGTTGCTGATAGAGCAAAAAAAGAAAAGAAAGGAGTTGGTTACAACGCTTACACAGGTGAATGGGTTAATATGATGGAAGCTGGAATTATCGATCCTGCAAAAGTTACTTGTTCAGCTTTGATGAATGCGGCTTCTATCGCATCTACAATGTTGACAACAGAATGTGCAATTACAGATATTCCAGAACCAAAAGCACCTACTGCTCCTGCTGCAGATATGGGCGGAATGTATTAATAGACAATTCGTATCGTCTATAAAACTATGATGTGTAAGTTGTAATTTGCATATCACAGAAATTTTAAACTGATAGGTTTAAAACTTATCAGTTGCATTAAAAGACGAAGCCACTATACTTCGTCTTTTTTGTTTGATGTTGAAAAACTTATAAAAAATTAATTTTACGTTTGTGAGCACGTTTCAAATATAGAGATAAAAATGGAAAATAATACAATTGCAGATTCACAATATGACAAAATGATAAATACTCCAGTTTGGAAGCTTATTACAAAACTTTCTATTCCGACTGTAATTTCGATGCTTATAACTGCTATTTACAATATGGCAGATACTTTTTTTGTTTCGCAAATAAGTACAGAAGCAAGTGCGGCAGTTGGAATTGTTTTTCCGATAATGTCGATTATTCAAGCATGTGGATTTACTTTGGGAATGGGCTCCGGAAGTTTACTTTCTATCAAATTAGGAGAACGAAAAAATCAAGAAGCGTCTGCTATTTCTTCGACAGCATTTTTTACATCATTCTTTTTGGGAATTTTAATTACGATTTTTGGAAATATTTTTTCCTCAAGTTTTTTGCAATTAGTTGGAGCATCTGAAAAAGTTTTGCCTTACGCTCAAGATTATGCAAAATATATATTTTTAGGTGCTCCATTTATGTGCGCTTCTTTTGTTTTAAATAATGATTTACGTTCAGAAGGGAAAGCATTTTTTTCTATGGTTGCTTTAACAACTGGCGGAATTCTAAATATGATTTTAGACCCTATTTTCATTTTCAAATTTAATCTGGGAATTAGTGGAGCTGCAATTGCAACTTTAATCAGTCAATTTATCAGTTTTTGTATTTTGCTAAGTTGGTATTTACGCAAAAGAGCAATTTGCATTTTGAGTATAAAGTATCTTTCAAAATCACCAAAAATTTTAGGTCAGATTGTTGCAACTGGAATTCCATCTTTGGCACGACAAGGAATGTCAAGTATTTCAAGTATTCTTTTAAATACAGCGGCTGGAACTTACGGTGGAGATGCCGGAATTGCGGCAATGTCGATTGTTACAAAAATCTGTATGTTCATCGCTTCAATTATGATTGGAATTGGACAAGGATTTTCGCCTGTAAGCGGATATAATTTTGGTGCAAAGCGATATGATCGTGTAAAAAAATCATATTTGTTTATGGTTGTTAGTGGATTTTGTTTGATGTCAATTTTGACTTTAGGTTGTTTTATTTTTGCTCCAGATATTATGAGAATATTTAGAGATGATGATATAGTTGTTCAAGTTGGAACTGTTGCATTAAGATGGCAAGCAGCATTTATGCCTTTTCATCCAATAATTGTTGGAACAAATATGCTTATGCAATCAACAAGAAATGTAAAACAAGCAACATTTTTGTCATTAAACAGACAAGGAATTTATTTTATTCCTGCCGTAATAATTCTTCCATATTTATTTGGACTTTTTGGAGTAGAAATAAGTCAATTTGTTGCTGATGTTTTAAGTGCATTTACAGCGATTCCGTTCTTATTAATTTTCTGGCAGAAATTAACAAAAATGGAAAATGAAATGAAAGCAAAAAATTAAAATATATCAAATGCTATTTCAAAAGTATTGCGTTTTCAGTATAATATTTAACTATGTCAATAATTCTTGAAAATAATATTTTAAAACTGAAAATTGAAACTCCCGGTGAAAAATATCGTGGAAGCCGTTTTGATTGGAATGGAACTATAACTCAGATTTGGTTCAATGGCAAAAAAATGCTCGCTGGTGAAAAAATGATTTTTCATAGGAACAACAGAATTTTTGGTCGTGGACTTCACAATGAATTTGGGATTAAAAATTGTGTTGGATACGATGATATTCCAGTAGGCGAATATTTTCCAAAAATTGGAACTGGTTGGTTAAAAAAAGATGATAAACCATATTTCTTTGCAACACAATATAAATTAGAACCGCTAAAATTTGGTTGGGAAAAAGTTTCTGATACAAGGGGAATATTCTTCTGTGATAGTGGTGTTCGTAACGGATTTGGTTATCGTTATACAAAAACGATTGAACTTCAAAATGAAAGTTTTATCATTTCTTATGAGTTAATAAATATCGGCGATAAGAAAATTTCAACAACTGAATATGTCCATAATTTCCTTTTGCCTTATAAAAAAAATGTTGGTTCACAACTTCAACTTGATTTTAATTGGGAATATGATAAAAGCAAACTTACAGAAAATGTAAAAACTGAAAACATTATAGATTTTACTCCAACTGGAATTAAATTTACAAAAACTCCTAATGTGGAGTTTTTCCTTGGGAGTGTTTTTGAAGCGCACAAAAATTCCTTTAACGAAACTGGATTTTGGAAATTAAGTGATTCTGAAAATAAAGTAACTATGAGTGAGTGTGATTCATTTGTTCCTTATCATTGCGATGTTTGGGGACATAAAAAATGTGTCAGCCCAGAACTTTTTATTTGGCTTGACTTAGAACCATCTGCACAAGCAAAATGGTCTAGAAAGTACAAGTTTGAAAAACAGTAATTGTGCAACTGTAAGCAATCTTTAAAAAAGTTTTTAAAATCGCAAAACTTGTTAGCAAAAAATTCGATTCTAAATGTGATTTAAAAAAGTGCAAAAAAGTGCGATATTGTTGACCAATAAATATAAATAGAATAGAATTTAACTTGAGTTTAGCAAGATGATAAATTTTGGCTTTCAATCTTCAAAATATAATAATCTCAATTTGGAACAAGAACTTCAATTTTCTAAAAATAACAAGGTTGATTTTTTTGATATTTATTTTGACAATTATATTCCTAGCGATATTACAAATGTCAAACTATTTGATGTTTGTACAGTTATGTTGCCTTTTGATTTTTTTAATCTTCCACAAGACAAGCAACAACCATTTTATGATTTTATAAATTCAAAACAACCACGCATTGTAACTGTCCAATTTTCACAATTAACTTTTGAAATGCTTGAACATATTAATTCAAAAATTAGTGGCACAAAAATTTGTATCGAAAATAGTTTCCCAGATTGTAATGAATTTTCTGGCGATGATTATATTAACTTTTTCCTTAAAGCAAAAGATTTTGCTACAAAAAAAAAGTTTTCGATTTACGCTGCATTTGATTCAAGTAATGCAAAACTTTCTGGTTATAATCCTGTAGAATATTTAAAGCGTCTTATTAATTTAGAAATTGATGTTATATCTGTTCATTTTAATGATAACGATGGACATCATAATAAACATTTACCTGCAGGTTCTATTTTAAATGGAATTGATTTTAAGGGAATCTTAGAAGTTTTGAAATCTACTAGTAATGAAATTTATGGTATAATTGAACATTGGGACAATAATGATAATGCTTTGGAATATTTGCGTAATTTAGCAATGTAAAGATGGAATAAAACTATGGCAGAAGAAAATGAACTTGGCACTTTTGACAAATTAGTTTCATCTCTTTCTGATTCGGAGAGAAAAGTTCTTCTTGATAAAATGCATTCACTTGCTGGTGATCCTTCAACTCAGGAACTTGAATCTGATGATAGAGATGAAGGTATTTCGTTTTCTATTGAAGATAAACTTAAAAATGAATCTATTTTTTATCGTTTGTTTGTGTGGATTCGTTCTGTTTTTTCCAATTCGTCAAAAGAAGATGTCTATAATCAAGATCAAGTAGTGGCTCTTTTTAAGAGAATCAATCATTCTTTTCCAGGATTGATTGATTATAAAAATGGCTATCTTTTAGGCATTTTTTATCAAAAATTAGGGGAATTAAAAAAAGCCGTTGATTTTTTTCGTCCATATCTTGAATTTGCTTATGAAAATTTGGGCGCATATTATCTTTTTCTAGGTTCTATAATTTGTCCTGAAGTAACTCAAGAAATGGATATGCAAGTTGATCCTTACACTATTCCTTTTTCTAGGGAAGTAACTGGAGAACTTCGTTCTTCTCTACTTAGAAAAATGGACGAAATTATAAAAAACATTCCGACATCTAGTCGTTCATATATGTATTCTTGTGCGACTACAGTTGAATGGTTTTATCAACTTTCGCGACTTCCGTTTGACAGATTTAAGAATTCTTTTACTCAAGGAATTCTCGATTCTTACAGTTGCAAATTTGAAATATGTTCTTCAGAATTAAACGCCTTTGCACAAGTTCTTTGTAATGGAGGTTCAGTTCCAGAAACTGCAATAACTTCTCTTTATCTTTATTCAGCAAATAAATTTATTCCTGCTGATTCTGAAGCAAAAGATGATGAAGGACGTATGAAAGAATATATGAACAAAGCAACGGCAAATATTTCGATGATTCATATGTTTATAAAAACAGTTCCGTTGCGTCAAATTGCAAGAATTGCTTTTAATAATGTTCAATGGGTTCCAGAAAATTTTCGTGGTGCAGAAGATTGGTTTATAAAATACAAAGAACAATGGAAAAAACTTTTTGATCAAAAATGGGAAGCTTGGTTACGTGATAAGAAAAAAGCAGTTATTAATTCTCAACTGACAAATGTTTTTGAACTTGAAAATTTTCCTTTGCTACCTAATCGTCCTTGGACTCAAATCTGGGAAGGCGTTCCATTCCATTTTGAATATACAACTGGATTTATTTTTTGGTTTATGCACAATAGATATGATGATTCTATTCAACCTTTAAAACTTTTGTTGCTTGAAGGCGTTTTTGAAAATAAAGATAATAGACAAGAATTTGCAAATACATTAAATGATATAACTCAAGTTTATAATGATATTCATCAACTTGATGAAGATCTTTCACCTGTTGGACAAATCGGTCTTGTGTTTGATAAAATTATTGCAAATCATCTGAGAACTCTTCAAGCACAATCTAAGATTGAATCTACAATGCTCACTGTTGAATCTAAAGCTCAAAGTATTAAAAAGAATTTTTGTCAAGATTGTCGTTCAATTGAAAAAATTGTTGATGCGGCTCTTGGTAGTAAAGAAGATACGCGTTATGATGGCATTTCAAATATTAATAAAATAAAAGACTTTAAAGGCAAAACTTTTAAACAAGCAATAAAAGATTCGCGCGATTTATTTGTTGCAGTTCTTAATATGATAAAGGAACTTGAACCTATTGATATTCCAAGTAAAACTTAAAATATCTTAAAGGAATTGTAACACTCGACCTATTGC
>CAZOTD010000007.1:0-25236 GCA_964582685.1 uncultured Treponema sp.
CATGAACAATTACAGACAAAAGGTTCAAAATCATATTCAAACCATGTCCAAAAACAAGCAACAATACAAAGAAAATAAACATCGCTGCATGTCCAAACATAGGACCTGCCATTGTATTTACCGTATTTGAAATTGCTGCTCCTGCAAGTCCAACTGCCCAAAGACGAATGTAAGAAACAATATCAGAAAATACATTGACAACACCAAGTAATACTGCAATTATGTTTTTTACACTTTCAAGTATGGACTTCAAAATATTTCCCTCATAATTTGAGAAAATGAAACTTAAGCCAAATCCTATTGCTATACAATAAAGTGCAATTTTCGCAACTGGAATTGAATTAATTACAAGATCCAAAGGGAAGATTTCTGAACTTACAACCATTGATAAAACAACATAGAACATTCCCCACAATTGTGCAAGTGAACCTAAATCTCCAAGACATTTGAGAGATTTTTCACTTACATTTCTTGCAATTGCTTTGATGTGTGCAACAGAAAGTTGGAACAAAGCAAGGCAAAAACAGAAAATCTGTAAATTGAGATCGACTGTCAAAGCCGCTCCATTTTTAGTTGCCCATGGCAATTCCCAAGTTCTTAGTACGCCATCTGAAACATATTTGTATGAATTAGATAACCAAGGAACTGTCCATTTGTTAAGAAAACCAAGTCCAAATTGATTTAACTGCTCAGGAGAAAGTCCAAACCAAGTACAAGTTATAAATCCCCAAGCAACAGTTGCAAGCCCAACTAAAAATACAAGTCCCAAAATTGGAGAAGATTTTTTACTTTTAGCATTTTTAATAATCATAATCAAAGCGATTAGAGTTACTAAAAGTCCATAACCACCATCGCCAAAAATCATTCCAAAGAAAATTGTAAAGAAAAAAAGGAACCAGCCTGAAATATCATATTCATGATAACCTGGAACTGTCCCAAGGAAGTCGGTAAGAGGATAAATCAAACTTACAAACTTATTATTCTTCAATTTTGTCGGAACAGGATCATCTTGAGCAGGATCATCACTTGCAATTGCCCAATTTTCTTTTGCGGCAATTTTCTTAAGATTTTCAAGTTCATCGCAAGGAACATAACCTGTAAGCCAACATAATGATTCTTTAGAATTTTCTGCATCAGTTTCCATTCCTGAAAAGACATTTTCAAATTCAATGTCTTTTTGTAAATCTTGTTCGTAACTTTGGATAGCGTTAAAGTAATAAGCATTTTCTGCAAGTTCTTTATCGAGTTTTGTAAGTTTCGATTCAGATTCGAGAATTCGATTAGAAATAATATCTGTAGAATCTTCTGGAAGCACAACTTGATAAGCATCAGGTGGCAAAGTTTCTGGACGTTCACTAGTTCCATCTTCTGAAATAAGTAAAAATCGCACAGTTCCTTTTGTCTTATTTACAGTAATTGTTTTTAAATCATCGCCAATTAAAGAATATTTGTCAGAAGGAATTTCATACAAAGCAAATTTAATTCCCTTGTCAGAAAGATATTTTAATTCTTGCGGATTTACAGAACCCCAAGCAGCAAGACGATTAATTTCGTTTGTATCATTTGTAATTCGTTCTAACAGAGATTTCTTTTCTTCAGAAATTTCGACTGTTCTCATTGCTCGTGCAAAAGTTTCTTCTTTTGTGCTATGAATTTGGGAAATTCCTTTTTTAGCAACTTTAAATGAACTTAAAAGAGATTGTGCTTCTTCAAGTTTTGAAAGTCTTGATTTTATCTGTGCAAGTTTTTCTCCAGTTCCTTCAATATCTTCAAGATGAACAAGTCCAGATTTTCTAAGTGCTTTTAATGCAGTTTCCTTATCTTTGTTAAGAATTACGAGGGAAACTTTTTTCATTTTAACTATCATTCTTCCCCTCCTTTTTGTTGCAATTTTCTTTTAGAAATCTTGCTACGGACAACCGCTGCAGTTTGTTCATCACCTAAATATACAGAAATCTTTTTAATATTAGCCTTAGTTTCAGGAATTTTCACTTTTTCAAACAAGTTTACGCGTTGTGTTGTTGTTTTTAATTCCTGAGAAAGCAGACGAACTTGTTCATCAAGAACTTCTGCTTCAAGGTCAAGTGAAAGTGCTTTTTCCATTCTGTCAGCAGCCATATCAATCCACAAAGGAGTTTTATATAAATCATAATCTCCGCGTGAAAAATCCGCTCCTTCATATATAGGAATTGTAACACCCGCAATATTACCGAAGCCTTTTTTGATATTTTTGACAGTCACCATTTCTGGAGTAAAAGCAGACTTTTCACCAAATACAGCAATCCATTGTTCAAACTCTTTTTCAAGAGCTATTCTAGCTGCTCTAACTTCCTTTGCCTTGGCATCAATTGCACGGATTTCTGATTGAAGTTGCTGTTTTTTAAGCTGCAATGTTGGAAGATAGCGATTGTACATTTTTAGCGCATCTTTTTGGACTTTGAGCTCATTTTTTGTCAGCTTTATTTTAGCCATTTAATGTTCTCCATTAACATCAATCAATTTGATGATTCAAAAGTGAATCAACGCACAACTTAATTTTTTGGCCAGTATTCTTCAATAAGTGAAGATTTAAGACCTGTTTCTTCTGGTTCAAAACATTCACTAAGAATTTTCCAACCTAAATCCAAAGCATCTTCTAGCGAAATATTTTTAGACAAATCCATCATATTGTCTTCAAATTTTATTCCGTAGTTTAGAAGTTTTTCGTCCCATTTACTTAAGTTAAATCCCATCGACTTTTTTTCAAGAGTATCTTTATAACTTGAATAAAGACGTATCATTCCGTCCATCAGTGCACGATGGTCAGAGCGTGTAGAAGAGTTTACATTCTGTTTTAATCGAGAAAGTGAACCAAAAGGTTCGATTCTTCCACCTTTAAGATAATACTGTCCTTCTGTAATATAACCTGTATTATCTGGAACTGGGTGCGTAACATCATCACCAGGCATTGTAGTTACAGCCAAAATTGTTACAGAACCAGCCCCTTCAAAATCAACTGCTTTTTCATATCGGCTAGCCAATTGAGAATACAAATCACCTGGATAACCACGATTTGAAGGAACTTGCTCTTGTGTAATTGCAATTTCTTTCATTGAATCTGCGAAGTTTGTCATATCTGTAAGAAGTACTAAAACTTCTTTTCCTCTAAGAGCAAATTGTTCAGCAACAGCTAACGACAAATCTGGAATTTTTTGGCATTCTACAGTTGGGTCAGCAGCAGTATGCATAAACATTACAGTTTTAGAAAGTGCTCCGCCATCTTCCAAAGTTTTCTTAAAATACAAATAATCATCGTATTTTAATCCCATTCCTCCAAGCACGATTACATCAACTTCTGCCTGCATTGCAATGCGAGCCAAAAGTTGATTATAAGGTTCACCAGAAATTGAAAAAATTGGAAGTTTTTGAGAAACAACCAATGTATTAAACATATCAATCATTGGAATTCCTGTGCGAATCATACGACGAGGCATAATACGTTTTGAAGGATTTACAGAAGGACCTCCAATTGTGACAAGCGAATCTGTAAGAGCAGGCCCATTATCACGAGGTTCTGCAGAACCATTGAAAATTCTTCCAAGTAAATCATCAGAAAAAGAAACTTCCATTTGATGACCTAAGAATTTAATGTGGTCGCCAGTTGAAACACCACGACCTCCAGCAAATACTTGGAGTGAAACTACATCGCCTTCAATTTTATTTACTTCAGCAAGAGACTTTCCAAAACGAGTTTCAATTTCTGCAAGTTCACCATATACTACATTATCTGCCTTTACAGTAATGACACTACCAACGATGGATTCAATTTTACTATAAACTTTGTTCATAATTATTCACCATCCTTTAATATTGCTACAACTTCATCACGAATTTTTCCGTTTGCAGATGCGAAATGCGTATCAACATCTTTTTCAGCATCTTTAAATTTGTCGCTTTGCCATAATGAATAGTTCCAGTCAATAAATTTCTGACGAAGTTGGTTAAAAAAGTTTCTGGCTACATCTTTGTCAGCAAGTTCAAAATCTGCTCCAAGAACTGAAACTACTTTTTTAAATGTGTGTTTTTGACGTTCAACACTTACAGCAGAATCGATTTCGTCAAATGAGTTTTGTTGCATATAAACCGCATCAAGAAACTCGCTTTTGAGATATTCGATATAATCTTCAGTTGTTGTTCCATCTTCACCAACTACTTTCATCATTTGGTTTACTTCTACGCCTCTAAGAAAAACTTTGCGTGCATAATTTACCCAAATTTCTGGCAAAACCGATTTATATTTTGACCAAGAAATAAGAGGATCGATTGCAGGATATTTTCTAGCATCAGAACGTTCACGACTAAGTCCATGAAATGCACCAACAACTTTTAGAGTTGCTTGAGTTACAGGTTCCTCAAAGTTACCACCAGCAGGAGAAACTGTTCCACCAATTGTTACAGAACCGTTTGAACCATCACGGAGTTTTACATAACCTGCTCTTTCGTAAAATGCAGAAATATAAGATTCAAGGTAAGCTGGAAATGCTTCTTCGCCAGGAATTTCTTCCAAACGTCCAGACATTTCGCGCAATGCTTGTGCCCAACGAGATGTGGAATCTGCCAAAAGCAATACATGCAATCCCATCTGGCGATAATATTCAGCTAAAGTAACTGATGTATAAACTGATGCTTCACGGCTTGCAACAGGCATTGAAGATGTATTACAAATAATAATTGTTCTTTCCATCAAAGAACGCCCTGTTCTTGGGTCCTTTAATTCTGGGAATTCCTTAATTGTTTCTACAACTTCGCCGGCACGTTCACCGCAAGCTGCAATAATTACAATATCAACATCGGCATTACGGCTTGTTGTGTGCTGCAAAACAGTTTTTCCAGCTCCAAATGGACCTGGAATACAATATGTTCCACCTTTAGATACAGGATAGAATGTGTCAATAAGACGAATTTGGGTTACCATTGGCTCTGTTGGTGCAAGACGTTCCGCATAACAGTCAATAGCACGTTTTACTGGCCATTTGAATGACATTTTAAGAACATGTTCATTTCCTTTTTCATCTGCAACAACAGCCATTTTATCTTCAATCGTATATGAACCAGCGGGCGTTATTTCTTTTACAGTGTAAATTCCAAGTAAATCAAAAGGAACAAGAATTTTATGCGTAAAAGGTCCTTCAGGAACAGTTCCAATTGAATCTCCAGGAAAAAGTTTGTCTCCTGGTTTTACTGTAGGTGTCCAATCCCATTTTCTATCTTTTGGAAGTGGATTTACATAAACTCCTCTTTCGAGAAAGAAGCCTGCTTTTTCTGCAACTAAAGGAAGTGGATTTTGCAAACCATCAAAAGTCTGACCTAAAAGACCAGGTCCTAATTCTGCACAAAGAAGGTCGCCGATTAAATCTACTTTGTCACCAGCTTTAATGCCTTGTGTCATTTCAAAAATCTGCATTTGAGCTTTATTTCCGCGAATACGGATAATTTCACCTCGTAACTTCTTTCCATCTACATTTACATAGCCTACTTCATTCATAGAAACATTACCATCGAATTCGATTGTAATCATATTTCCATTAATGCCGACTACTTTAGCATTTGTATCCGTCATTTAGCGTCTCCAAGTATTTCATCGTATATTTTATGATATGAATCTTTTCCAATCTCAACATCAAATAGTTTCATGCGTTGTACAAGCATTAATTTTAATCCATAAGCAAATACAGCATCAACGCAGAAATTATCAAGTGGTGTCATTGATTTTAGTGTATCCATTCTATATTGATTAAGATATTCTTCTGCGGCCAGAGGACTATCCATACCAACTGCAGTTCTTGCAACTTGAATAATATCGGCTGTGCAAGAACTCGGAATCATTTCTGATTCTTTTTTCATTTTGAGCGCACGAATTTGGGCAAGTGCAAATCTCAGATTGCGTTCTTTTTCATTCCATTTGTCTAAAAACGCAGAACCAGTTTTTGCATTGTCTTTTGGTGGCTCAAGAGAAAGGGATTCAAGAATTTCACAGTCCTTTTTATCAAGATAACGAGAACATAATTCTTTGAATGCTTTTTCGGTTAAGGGAAGTTGCGCACGACCTTCATAATTTTCTAAAGACGGCAACTGCGAAACCAAATAATATTGCTTTCCCACTATTGTGCCTCACTAGCAGATTGTTTTAGAATTGCAGCAACTTTTGGATTAAGATATGCACAGAACAATTCAGCAACAGATTCTGCCGAATAATCGTAAAATGCACTGCCATCTTTTAAGCCAATTCTAAATCCATTAGAAAGAGTCTTATCTGGTTTAATTTCGAGACCTTTTGCAATTTCATCTTTAAGTGCTGCCTTTAATCCAGATTCAAGAGTAGAAAGATCTTTTTCAGAAAGCAAAACTGAAAGTTCATTAACATCAGATTTTGCTGCCCAAACTTTAACTGTTTCTGGAATAAGTTTTTCAAGCAATTCTTTAGAATACGCTGTTGAAGTTTCTGTTTCAACAATTTTTGTAAGCTCAGAAGTAATTCCATCACGGAACGAGATGAGAAGATTTCGCCCAGCTTGTTTAATCGCATCTTCACTGGATTTTTCAAAGCGTTCAGATTCTGCTTTGGCTTCTTTTATAATTCCTTCTGCCTGTGTCTTTGCATCACTGATAATTTGTGCTGCTTTTTGTTCAGCATCTTCAATAATCTTAGCAGCCGATATTTCTGCTGATGCTACGCCATCTTTTTTGATCTTATCGATCAATTCTTGTAACTGGACGTCCATTCGAACCTCACTATAAATAAATTATTTTTAACAAATTAATAATAGCCTATTATACTACTTAATTTAATAAAACAGCAACTAAAATTTTACATTTGAAATTAAAATTCAAATTTATAAACAGTGCTTGCATTATATGTTTGATTTGGTTCAAGAATAGAGCATGGAAAATTTTCCTTATTTGGAGAATCAGGAAATGCTTGAGTTTCAAGACAAATTGCTCCATATTTATGATAATTAGTGCCCAATTTTCCAATAATTCCTTCTATTCCATTTGCAGAATAAACTTGAATGCCAGGCTGGTTTGTGTAAACTTTCATTGTCCTGGAAGTTTCTGGTTCAAAAAGAATTGCAACTTCACCACCTTCTGCTGTAAAACTTTCTTCTGTAGGTTCTAGCCAATCAGAATCGTTAGTATACCAACAAGTTGTATAACAATTATCATATCCTGGCATTGCATTTTCAATATCTTTTCCGATAGTTTTTGATTTACTAAAATCATAAGCTGTGTTAACAACTGGAAGAAGTTTTCCTGTCGGAATAAGTTTGTCATCAACTTCAAGAATATAATTTGAGTTCATCTGAAGGACATGGTTAAGAACTGTTCCGCTTCCATAAAGATTAAAATATGCGTGATTTGTAAGATTTATTGGAGTTTTTTTATCTGTTATCGCTTTGTAATTTAAACGAAGTTCATTTTTATCATTGAGCGTATAAGTTACTGTAAGTTCAACATTTCCGGGAAAACCTTGTTCCCCATCAGGACTAATTCTTGTAAATTGAATACCTTTTCCATTTTTGTTTGAAATAATTTTGCTTTGCCAAATCAAATGGTCATAACGAAGAAAACCTCCATGAAGTGTATTGACTTGATTATCGTTTTTATCCAGATAAAAAGTTTTTCCATCAATTGTAAATTTTGCTTTGCCAATCCGATTTGCAAAACGCCCTACAATAGAGCCAAATGAAGAACCAGGATCTTTTACAAATTCATCAAGAGTTGAATGTCCAAGAATTACATCATCTTTTAAACCATTTTTCTTAGGTAAAAAAATTCCAGTTAATGTACATCCGAAATCAGTTACACAAAAAGACATTCTTCCGTTGTCAACTGTATAAAGATTTGCAACTTGTCCATTTCCAAGAACACCAAAAATTTGTTTTGAAATTTTCATTTTACACTCCCATAAAAATTTGAAATTACTTTTATTTAAAAGTTTTATAACATTTCAACTAGCAGTTCTACTTCTGTAGTCGATTTTTTTAATTCGTGTGCAATTCTATCGACTGTATAACCAGCTTCATAAAGTTGCCTAACTTGCGCTTCAAAAGATTGTTTTGGCTTTATTGGATTTTTCGACATATAAATTTTTGGCATTTGCGAAGTTTGATTTCCATTAAAATCAAGTTCCCTAGATTGAACAACGGATTTTTTTGTTATCTTTTTTTGTGCAATTTGTTTTTGATTTGTGGCATTAAATTTCGTTTGCTGAAATTGAACTTCATTTTGAACAGTTGCAAGTCTGCGATCTGCAATTTCAATCAAAGATTTTAATTCTTCAATTTTCATATCGATGAGATTAATATTTTGAAGTGCATTTCGATTTACATCGCTAAGAAGAAGTTCGTATTCATCTCTTGTTTTTTGAATAATATCGTCAGTACTGAATAATTGTTTAAACTTTAGAAAAAAAACTAGCCATAAAATTAAATTAATTAAGCACAATAATGCAATAACAACAGCCTGCACATTTACCTCGTAATATCTATATGTTTTCCGAGAAAATCTTCTCGAAACTCAGTTTTTTTTTGCTCAAGTAATTCTTTATCTTTTTCTCGTTTTTCTTTTTTATTTCCGTTAAATTCTTGTGAACTTTCAGTTTCCTTATCTTTTATAAGTCCTGTTTTTTCTTCATTTGTGGCAGCTTTATTTACCGTCTTTAATTGTTCAGCAGTTTGAATGACAGCATTTTGTTGCTGAACTGACGCCATCATTTGAGCGCCATGTTGGTCATTTGAAACCTTTGTGGCAACATTCGCCATTTGAGAATACATTGTCTGTAAATCAATCGGTTGAACTGCCACAAACTCTCCTTTTTCAATTAACTTAAATATCCTTTTGGAGCTTTAACATCTGTCATATCAGGCGCTTCATATTTTCCACGTCTGACAAATCCATTTTCAAAATAGAAAGTCGCACTTTTTACATCTTGTCGAACTTCGTCAACAACATCTCGAACATAAATTTTAACTCCAGAATAAACTGTACCTGATGCTTTAACTTTTCCAAATACTTTTAATTCGTGAAGCCTTTGTTGAATTTGTTCAACTTCTGTAGAAAAATCTTGTGATTTTTGTATAATTTCTTGCTTGCGATTCTTAAGTGCATCAAGTTGAGCTTGTTTATCTTTATCAAAAGTACGACGTTGCTTTTTGAAATTTTCAAGAGTAACGATATTGTTTTCAGTTTCTTCAAGTTCTACATCCAAAGTTTTTTGTTCATCTTGAATATCGCTAAGTCGTTGCTTTAATCGTGGATCAAAACCAACTTCGAGAATTGTTTCAGCACCGCCAGCAGGACTTCCGATGCTTTTTGCACAAATTTCTTCTGTAGCAAATAAATGGCCTCCAATGATTTGTGCTTTTTTTCCGTTGAGAATAATTCGTTTCATCGCAGTTACTTCAGAGTTCATAATGCTATCAGAAACAATAATAAATTTTTCAACTTCAACTTTTGCAGATTGAATGAATTTTGCCCACAACGAACCTCCAGATTGAATTACGCCAACATCGTGACCAAAAATTCCTTGCGAAACAATAATATCTCCAGTTTCTGTTTTAAGATGACAATTTCCAACAGTTCCGGTAATTTCAATATTTCCAGACGCTTTAACATCGTATCCGTCTTCAACATTTCCTTTAACAACAACAGTTCCAAGAAAGTCAATATTTCCAGTTTTAATATCAACAGAAGAAAGTTCAAGAACAGGTTCAACACTAATTTTGTCCGATTCAAAAACAACACGACCATTTATTGAAGCAATAACTGTAACTCCATCTTTGTCAAGTTCAACATTTTTTCCAAGAGGAATTCTTATATCTTTTCCATTTTTTGCTTCAAGATAACGACCAGATAAAGTCTTACTTGCCTTTCCGCGTTCTGGTGGCATTTTTTGCGCTAACGGTTGACCTTTTACAACATTTTGAATTTGATTTAATTCTTTGAAATTTACGGTTCCAGATGTTGATTCTTTTATTTTAAGTTTAGAAGGATCTGTTTCAAAATAGAAAACCATATAAGCATCGCGACCATCTTGTGGTTTGGTTGCGGCAGCAACTTCATAAGGAGCATTATAAACAGGATTGTCAACAAACTCATTGATTTTATCTTGTTCAATTCCTGCTAGAATTCCATGAATATCAAGATTCTTAGTTATTTGTTCTGCAGAAATTTCTGCTCCACTCATTGCAGGAGGAGTTACTGTAATTGTTGCAAACATATCATCGTCTGAAATATCAACAACTAAAATTGCATCACTTGCAGGAATATGTTTATAATTGCCAACAACTTTGTATTCGTTGTTTGTTCCAGTTTTTACAAGTTTTTTAACTAATTCTTCATCAAAAGCAAGAGTATCAGATCTTTTTGCTTCAGCAATAATATGTTTTAAGTCGACATGTTTTCCTTTCCCAATAGGAAGCACAACTTTAAGACAAATGTTGTCCCCAAAATGACGAATATAAAAAACTCCGTCACGATCGACAGTTTTAACTTCTTGATTGAATTGTTCAGCACTGAAATCGTTGTCCATAAGTTTTTTCTTTTTAGCAACAACTTCAGAAGTTGGATAAATTCTTAACTTCCAAGGCTTTTTTGCTAAGCCTAAAAAACCATCAGAACCCTTTTCGATAACTTCGTATTCAAGTAGTGAAACTCTAGAATCAAGTTGAACCGCGGCATCAGCCAATGCTTCATCAAGTGTGTCAGCATTAACGACAACGCTACGAACAGAATTATCAATTTCAAGCTGAGTTTGCATATCTTGTCTGATAGATTCTAAATCAACCATAAGTTTCTACATTATTCCTTTTCTCAAATTTGTAAGTTTTGCTCTAAGGCGAAGATTTGCTCTTGCATGAAGTTGAGAAATTCGAGATTCACTTACTTCAAGAACTTGTCCAATTTCTTTAAATGTCAAATCTTCGTGATAGTAAAGAACAATCACCATTTTTTCTTTTTCAGGCAATTCATTAATTGCTTCAACTATAATTTTTCTAATTTCCTCTCGCTCAACAATTACATCAGGATTAAGACTTGCTGGAGATTCAATTGAATCACCAATCGACATATGTTCATTGTCATTACCAGAATACCAAACATCATTAAGAGAAAGTACGCTTGTTCCAGAAATTTTCATAATAGTTTGTTGATATTCATTTTCAGAAATACCCATTTTTTCTGCAATTTCGGCATCAGTTGCTGTTCGTCCCAATTTTGATTCAAGGTCAACAATTGTGTCTTCAATTTCGCGAGATTTTTGTCTTACAGAACGAGGAACCCAGTCAAGTTGACGAAGTTCATCAAAAATAGCGCCACGGATTCTTGTTACGGCATAAGTTTTGAACTTTACATTTTTATCTGGATCAAATTTTTCTATTGCATCTAAAAGTCCAAATTGACCAAATCCAACCAAATCATCAAATTCAACACTTCCTGGCATTCCAACTGCTAATTTACCTGCAACATACTTTACAAGTGGCATATATTGCCTAATAAATTTATCACGCAATTGAGTGGATTTTGTCCTTTTGTATTCTACCCAAAGTTCGTCTTCTGTTTTGTCGTCAAAAAGTGATGTCGCCATTCTTTACACCTTTCATTTTTTATTCGCTTTTTTGTAGAACAGTTCGTATAGCTTCTGCCATCAAAGTTGCATCTTTGCTTTCAGCTTTTGAACCGTCTGGAAAAATAGTTTCGGATAATCTACTTGTATTTTTTCCACCTGTTGCAAACTCACTATCTGTAACAGTGTTGTCCATATTTTTAAAACTTCCTTCTGAATCAGGAAGAACATCAACAGCATCTTCATTGTCTTCTTCACTTTCACCATCTTCCGATTTTCCATCTTTAAGAAATGAACCGTCGCCCAAAGAATTTTCAATAGACGGAAGTTCATCTGTTTCATCAGCGGAAGAATTGCCAAGCGATATAGGTTTAAATGTTTGTTCTGAATTTTCCAAAGCCGCTGAAGAATTAGAGGAAATCTGTGCGGCAGAATTTTCAGTTTTAACAGCTTCAATTTTTTTTGAATCATCAGATAAAATGTTTTGCGATTTACTTTGTTCTTGATTAAAATTTGAAACATCAACAGAAGCGTTTTTTAAATCATCGTTATTCAACATTTGATTCTGACCAGTCAAAACAAATCTTGGAGAATTTGGCTCTTCTGGAAGTTCTTCATCATCAATTGTAATATCAACTTTATTGCCAATTTGCGAAGCAGAAGTCGACGAATTACCAGAAGACAAACCGTCTGATGATTCATCTTTTAGAAATTTATCGTAAAGAAAACTAATTCCCACTGATAATGCTCCAAAACATACTCCGATTATTAAAGCGCGTAAAAAAGCAATCCCAAAACCAGCACCGGAAATTAAAGCTGTCAAGAAAGACAGAGCAAAGGCAATAGCACAACAAAACAAGCACAATTTAAAATTTACCTTCATACTATCCTCCCAAGTCTATTATACACGATAATTGAAAAAACTTCAAAATAATTTTTACGATTTCTTAAATCCAAGAAATTTGCGCAAGAAACTTGAAACACCTTCATTATTTGAAATATCTGTTTTTTCAATTCTTCCGACAATATGTTTTATACAAGTTGAAGGTTTTGAAGTCGGATTAACTACAATAAATGGCTTTTGCCTAATAACGCTTGCTTGAATTACAGGATCTTCATAAATAAAACCAACATAATTAACTTTGTAATTCAAAAATTGTCCAACAATATTAATTATTCTCTCAGAAATTCGTTTTCCTTCATCTGCAGAATGAACTCTGTTCACAAGCAACTGAATATTAATTTCACGGTCAACAATTTCTGTTGTAATAATTTTTATAATTCCGTATGCATCTGTAATTGCAGTTGGCTCTGGAGTTGTAACTACATAAACTTCATCTGCAGCCGCAACAAATTGAAGGACATTATTTGCGATTCCGGCACCTGTATCAATAATAATAATGTCAGCATTACCAAGTGAACTAAATTGCTTCGCAAAATATTCAAGTTCTTCAACACTTAAGTTTGCAATTTTTGAAAACCCATTTGCTCCAGCAATAAATTTAATCCCAAATTCTGTATCAAGAATAATTTCTTGCATTGTTTTTTGTTTATTGATAACTTGAAGAAGATTATACTTTGGAACAACATTCAACAAAACATTGACATTTGCCATTCCCAAATCGCCGTCAATAAGAATTACTTTTTTTCCAAGTTGTGCATAAGCAATCGCCATATTAACGGCAAAATTTGTTTTTCCAACTCCACCTTTTCCACTTGTAATTGCAATAATTCTTGTTTTATGTTCAGAAATTGATTTTGCTTCCTTTGGTTGAGAATCTTTCATAATTTTTTTTAATTCATTTAATTGTTCTTCCATAATTATTCTCCAAATTTATCTTCAATATGAACTCTGTCAATTTTAAATCCATTAAGACGAATTAAAAAATCAACAATTTTTGGTCTACAAATATCTTTTGCAGGAGACTGCCCATAAGTTACAAAGGAAATAGATTTATGTTTTTCGGCAAGAATGCTAATAATATTCCCATATTGTGCTGTTTCATCACATTTTGTAACGATTACCGAATTAAAAGCAAAAGGTTCATAATTTTGAATAATATTTTTCAAATCTTTTGATTTTGTAGACGCAGAAAATGCAAGATACACATCTGGCCTTAATCCATCAACTGTAAGATTTTTCTTAAGACGTCCAATATGTTCTGAATCATTAGGACTATAACCACTTGTATCAATAAGAATTACATCAGTCGAATCTTTACATGATTTAAAAATTGTTTTTATGTCATCTGCATTTTCTGCTTTATCAACATTGATTTGTAATGCTTCTCCATAACGACGAAGTTGTTCTTCTGCGGCAACACGAGTAACATCTGCAGAAATAAGCCGAATCACAGGTTCTTGTGTTCCTTCTTTACGGGCACCAATTACTTGTTGAGCTGCAAGTTTTGCAATTGTAGTTGTTTTTCCGACACCTGTTGGACCGACAAGAATAATAACATGTGGAGGTCTGTGCATTTTTTTTGGAGCAATCGTAATTGATTCTCCAATCCAGTCAACGACTTGTTTTTCAACTTTATCAAAGTCATCAATTTCTTCAAGAGAAAATTCTGAACGAATTTTGTCTGAAATATTTTTTATAAAATCTTTTGTAAATTCATTTTCTTCAAGTAGTTCTTCTATATGAAGAATATTTTCGTGCGTCGTTTCTGAGCCAGAATGAAGGTCATTAAATTTGTTTTCTATGAAATCTGTAATTGCATCAAGTTTTGCATCTAGTTTTGCAAATTGTTTTGTATTATCAACAGACGCACCAAGTTTATTTAAAATTTCAGCTTTGCTTTTTTCAAAATCATCATGTTGAGTTTGAGACTTTAACACATTTGGCGTTGCTGTGCGAAGAATATATTTCATTTCAACATATTCCTTTCGTCCAAAACCTAAAAAACCTTCTTTTGTAAATGAACCAATTTTTACAGGTTGGTAATTATTTCCATATTTTTGAAAAAGTTGTTCTTTACAATCTTCGACAGATTTTCCAGTAATTGTGTATTCTGGTCCACTTTGATAATCATTATACATCTTCAATCTTCCCACCTAATATTGAATTTCACCAAGTATTTCAAGAGAAATCGAATTTCCGGCTGCCATAATTTCATCTACAGAAAGAACAACAAGTCCTGGCATCTGAGTTGCTGTCGAACTCTTAACAAGGATACGAATTTCTGCTGGACAAATAATTATCGGTTGATAATTATTTTGTTCCATTGAAGCAAATGCATTGCTAACACATTCAATCCAATGTCTTGCATCTGGTGGATCAAAAGCAACCATTGGCATTGAACCATCTGATGGAATATTTAAATGTTCAGCAATTTTTTCGTCCCAAGTTTGAGACAACATCATCGCCTTTATAACTTTGTTCTGATCTGCATACTGCAAACAGATTTGCAATCCTAGTGCTTTACGAACTTTTTCTGTAAGAGTCCAAGTATCAACTTGATTTCCAAAATTTGCAAGTGTTTCAAGAATTGTTTCTATATTTCTAATTGAAACTTGTTCACGCAAAAGATTTTGAAGAACTTTTTGAATTTGTCCATAAGTGAATTTAGCATTATCCATAACGGCTTCGACAACATCTGCATTTTTTTCTCGGAATGTTTTTATAATTTCTGCAACTTCTTTCATTCCAAGAATTTCTGCTGCGTGAGTACGAATAATATTTGTAATATGAGTTGCAATAATTGTTGGCGGATCAACAACAGCATAGCCTGCATTTTCCGCTTCAACTCGTTTTTCTTCTGGAACCCAAATTGCTGGCATATTAAATGCAGGATCAGTTGTAGGTTCTCCATCAATTTTTTCAATAACTGAACCTGTATCCATACACATATAATAACCAAGTTTCAATTTGCTTCTTCCGACTTCAATTCCTTTGATTTTAAAAGAATATTCACTTGGATCCATTGCCATATTATCTGTAATTCTAATCGGCGGAACGACAAGACCTAAATCAATTGCCGCTTCTTTTCTAATGCGTGTAATTCTTTCAAGAAGTTCAGCACCTTTTTCTTCATCAACTAGAGCAATAAGAACATAACCAAGTTCAAGAGAAAGAGGATCAAGTGGAACAACAGGACTTACATCACTAGGACTTTTTCCGCTTTGAGCACTTTTTTGCACATTTTGTTGTTCTTGCAGTTTTTTGGCAAATTCCGACTTCTCTTTGCGTACCATTCTAGTTCCTACATAAATTGAAATAGCACCAATCGGAATCATAACATACCAAGGCATTCCAGGCATTAACCCAAGAAGAGCAATCGCAGCTCCACCAATAATGTAAACAGTTCCAGAAACTGTAAAATCTTTTTCGAGTTGTTTAGAAAGAATTTCATCGGAATTACTTCCTGTTACAATCAAACCCGTTGAAAAAGAAAGAAGCAATGATGGAATTTGACTTAAAAGTCCATCACCAATTGTAAGTCGGCAATATGTGTTAAACACATCAGTTTCGTGTCTAAAAAAAATTCCTGTAATAATTCCCGCTACAAGATTTACAATTGTGATAAAAATTCCTGCAGTAACATTTCCAGAAACAAACTTACTTGAACCGTCCATTGCAGAATAAAAATCACTTTCTTGTCGGATTTCTTTTCGCTTTTGTTGTGCTTCTTCTTCAGTAATAGCTCCAGAATTCAATTCTGCATCAACTGCAAAATTCTTTTGCGACATTGAATCCAACGCAAAACGAGCAGCAACTTCTGATACACGAGTTGCACCTTTTGTAATTACAATAACTTGAATTACAATCAAAATAATAAAAATTACAAGGCCAATAATAAGACCTGAAATATCAGAACCACCGCCAACTACAAAAGAACTAAAGGCTTTTACCATGTTTCCGTTAAAGTTTTTTCCTTGAGAAAGAATAAGTCTTGTAGAAGAAACATTTATTCCAAGTCCGAACAATGTTGCAAAAAGTATAACGCGTGGAAACGAACTAAAATTACTAGATTTTGGAGTATAAATTACAATAAGAAGAATAACTACTGATAAAGCAAGATTTAATGCCATAAAAAAATCAAGCAAAGGGGCAGGAAGAGGAATAATAAGCATAAGTATAACAACAATTGCAGCAACAGCAATTGCATTATCACTAATTATAGTAAATAGATTTTGTCGTTTTTTGTCTGCCATTAAAGTCCCCACCCATGCAAAACTTAAACTTTCAATTTATTAATTCATTAATTTTTTCATTTTTTTAAGTTGAGCATAAATTACTGAAACAACAGTAAAATATGTTTCTGGTATTATATCACCAACTTTTGTGTCTGCATAGAGTCCACGTGCCAACGGTTTGTTTTCTACAATTGGAATGTCATTTTCTCTTGCAATTCGTTTGATTGTCTGAGCAACTTCATCTTCTCCTTTTGCATTTACTTGCGGTGCACTGTGCAAAACAGTTGTGTCATACTTTAATGCAACAGCAAAATGTGTTGGGTTTGTAATTACAACATCACTTTCTTTTACAAGTTTTGGAATATTTCGTTGAAGAAGTTCTTGTCTTGCTCTATCCATGTGCGCTTTTACTTCAGGGTCGCCCTCAACTTCTTTAAATTCCTGCTTAACTTCTTCTTTTGACATTTTCATCTGTTCCATAAATTCATGACGAGAAACAAAGTAATCTGGAATTGAAATTACAAGAAAAAATATTGCTGCAAAAATTAAAAGTCGCGCAGCAATTCTTGCAATCATTGCAATTGTACCAACAATATCTGCTCGTTCTTGAATTATCGAAAGAATATCTGGCAAACTATTTCTGATAGTAATAAAACCGTATGCAGCAATAACTGCAACTTTCAATATTGATTTAAAAACATTAAAAAGTCCTTGTCGTGAAAAAATTGTCTTTTGAAGATATTCTTTAAAATGAGGAATTATCTTTGAAAACTTTGGCGTTATAGGTTTTAAGCTAAACAGAAATCCTCGATTTTGAATAAGATTTCCTGCAATTCCACCAATAACTCCAATAATCGCAATCGGAAATACAATCTTAAAAAAATATAAAAATACAATTGCAACATTAGATGTTCTAAAAAAATCTTCAGTTCCCGCTCTTGAAAAAAAGAAAACCATTGCTTCAACAATTTGAGAAAAAATCCATCGAGCCAAAAATATTAACGCAACAGTCGAAAGCAAAAGAGCAATTGCACTATTAACTTCTTGACTTTTTGCAACACGACCTTCTTTTCTTGCTTTATCAAGTTTGATTTGGCTAGGTTCTTCTGTTCGTCCTTCATCTTCTGCAGAAAACCATTGAAGGTCAATTTGTGAATATGTCAAATTTGTTTTCCTCCAATTGCGTGGAATAAATTTTCCAACTGAATAAAGCCTGAATAAAAAGAGCGCGTAAAGAAATCACAAAGTGCTGGCATTGAAACAGTAAGAATAAAAAATGCAAATAGCATCATAATTGGGAAACCTTCTGACAACAAATTCATCTGAGGTGCAGCTTTAGAAAGGATTCCCATACAAATTGAAACGAGAAGCAAACTTCCCATTATAGGAAGAGCAATAATAAGAGCATTTCCAAAAAGTCTTGTAAGACCAGAAATAAGAATTTTTACAAGAGGTTCATTTCCACTAACGAGAGAAAAAGCACTCATACTTTGAATGCTTGCTTTCATTCCGTCAAGAAATAAAATTTGGAACGCATTTGTTTGTAAAAAAATCAACATCGCAATTAAATTCAAATATTGTCCCATCAAAGGATTTTCTACTTGCGAAAGTGAATCATAAACTTCAGAAGCACTAAATCCCATTTGAAATGCAAAAAACTGACCAGCAGTACTAAAAGCTGCAAAAATAATTGAAATATAAAAACCAGTTATAACGCCTAAAAGTGCTTCACCAATTAACGTAAGAACAAAATAAAGATTAAATCCTTGATTAAAACTTGCAAAAGCAGCATAAGTGTTATAATCAACAGATGGCAAAAGGAAATATGCAATATAACCTGCAATCGCTACACGCACAATATTAGAAAGAGAACGCATTGAAAAAAGAGGAATTGTTCTTAAAAATGCAAAACAACGAACAGCAATAAGCAAAAAAACAGCCGCATTGCTAGCAATTGTATTAATCACTTTTATTTCCTCCCATAAAATTTTCAATAAAAAGTTTGCAAAAATTATAGCAATTTTTTGTTAGCAGATAATACGCAATCATCAAGAAGTAATGAAAGCGATTTGATTAAAAAGTGCTTTTGTATAATCTGAAAGAGTAGAAAACATCCAGCCACCAAGAAGAAAAATCATAACAAGAATCACAACTAATTTTGGTAAAAATGTAAGTGTTTGTTCTTGAATTGATGTAGTTGCCTGAAAAATTGCAACAATTAAACCAACAATAAGAGCCGCTCCAAGAATAGGAGCAGTAAGAATCAGAACTTGCATAATTCCATTTCGCATTATTTGAACAACTTCACCAATATCCATTTTTTAATCCTACAATACAGAATTAAATAGAGACTGAATTAAAAGCCCCCACCCATCAACTAAAACAAAAAGCATCAACTTAAACGGCATCGAAATTTGGACTGGAGGCAACATCATCATTCCCATAGACATAAGAATACTAGCTACAACCATGTCAATTATAATAAAAGGAATATACAAATAAATTCCAATTTTAAAAGCAATAGTAAGTTCATGAAGAATATAAGCTGGAATTAAAACATGAGTTGGAACATCAGCAAGCGTATTTGGGCGCTCCATATTTCCCATGGACATAAAAAGAGTTATATAACTATAATCGCCATCCATTTGCTCTGCCATAAAAATGCGTATTGGTCGTTCTGCTTCTTGATATGCAGTTTCAATATTTATTTCTCCATCCGCCATCGGTTTGTAAGCATTGTTATAAATTTGAGTGAATGTCGGCCACATAACAAATAAAGTCATAAAGAAAGCAATTCCATTTAAAATTGCTGTTGGAGGAACTTGTTGTAATGACAATGCTCTTTTTATAAAATCAAGTACAATCGAAAATCTTAAAAAACAAGTCAAAAGCAACAGAATCGTAGGAGCAAGAGTAAGCAATGTAAGAACAATTAAAAGTCTTACAGAAAAAGCAACTTCTCTGCCACTTTGAGGTTCTCTGATGTTAATATCAATATTCGGAATTTGAACAGGAGATGTATTCGTGTTCATTTCGACAGTGCCACTTGTCGAACCTTCTGGGAAATCTGAAGATTGCGCAAATGTGTCTGTCAAAAAAACAGTAAAAGCAAACAGAGAAATTAAAAATATTTTTAAAGTCTTATTTTTCATCTCTTAGTTGAGTCGTCCTTTTTATTAATTCTTGTTCTTTGTTTTTTTACAAAGTCTTGAACATTCTGAGTAGATTCAGAATAAATATTTGTTTTAGTTGCGGAAGTTGTTTTAGTTGATTTTGATGGCATAAACATTTCAAGTACTTCTGCAAAATTTTTTGCTTTAGAAGTTTTTATAGCTTTGTCAGCAGAAATATTCATCGCACTTATAAGTTCTTTGTCATTAACTTCGCCAATAAGATTTACACCAGAATCTGAAACTCCAAGAACATAGCAGTTTTCAAGAAGAGTAACAACTTGAACAGATTTTCCTGGTCCAAGATTGAGATGTGCAACTTTTCTTAAATATGCATCATCGTTTCCAGTTTTTCCGCCATTAATTGATTTTTTAAAAAAGTTCATGACAAGATAAATAATGACAATTACAAGAATAAGAACTAAAATCATTCTGATAAATGCCCAAGCACTACTAGGCCTTGAATTTTCATTTTCAACAGAAGCATTTGTTCCACTTGAATTTGAGTCTGAAATTTGAAAATTTGTTTCAGGATTTATTATGTTTTCTACAGCAGTTTCTTCAGAAACAGAAGAATTTGATACATTTTGTGCAAAAACAAAATTTGAAAATAATCCTAAAATTAAGAGAATAATTAAACTTATTTTTAACTTCAACTTTTTCCCACCCCAAGAAAAGTTTAGTGTAAATCAGAAACTCTTTCCAAAGGAGAAAGAATTTCAGTTACACGAACACCGAAGTTTTCGTCAATAACTACTACTTCTCCTTTTGCAATTGGTTTATGATTTACTAGAATATCAACTGGCTCACCGGCAAGTTTATCAAGTTCAATAATTGTACCTTCACCCATTCCAAGAATATCACGGATTTGTTTTTTTGTGCGACCAAGTTCTACAGTCATTTCCATGAATACATCCATGATAAGACCGATATTTCCTTGTTCACTGCTAGGCAATCCACCTTGTAATGTTGGATATTGAAGTGGTTGAACATTTGGAGCATTCATTGGCTGTCCCATTTGAGGCATTCCCATCATTTGTTGACCGCCCATTTGAGGCATTCCCATCATTTGCTGTCCACCCATTTGTGGCATTCCCATCATCTGTTGACCACCCATTTGTGGCATTCCGCCTGCAAGATTTTGCATACTTGCCATATCGGCAGCAGATAACGCTCCTGTTCCTTGAGGTTCAGGTTCGCTACCAAATGCTTTTCCAATTGAAACTGCTGCTTCTCCAGCAATAGCTTCCCAGATTGTATAAGGCTGATTATCAAGAGTAATTGGATAAGAAAATAATGCAAATTTATTCTGAGGAATCCTAACCATAGCCTTAGGCATATTTACAGCTTCTGCTGGATTACAAGCTAATCCTGGAAATTTTTGAGTTTTATCTAATTCAGTAATTTCATCATTAGTGTGTGTAGAAAGAGTTTCTGCAATAATCGAAAGAGACATATCGTCAAGTTCTGCATTTTCCTCTTTATTAATAAGAGAAACAAGTTTTGTTGCAAGTTCTGTTGAAATAATATAAATATGATCGCCTGATAAACCACTTGAGAAATCCGCCATAACAGCAATAACCATTTCTGGAAGTTTTGCTAAAAGTTGATCTCTAACCGCAGCTTCAACAACAGGAGTAGATGATGTACATTCTGCACCTGTCATTTTTTTCAAATTATCTGCCAATGGTTGTTTTAATTCTTCTGCAAATTTTCCTAAAGCAACAGTATCAATATTTAAATTAGGTCCATTTGTAACTTGACCAGAAGCATTTAGTCCATCAATAGGAACTCCAGATAATAAAGCATCGATTTCGTCTTGTGAAATAGCACCATCACTCATATGTTTCTTCTCCTTCTACGGAAAGGTCTTCTAATTCTTCAGGCTCATCTTCTGCGATTTTACCTGTAACTTGAACTGCCATTTTTTTCCCGATAACACCCGGCTGACAGTAAAATTTCTTTTTATTACCAACACTTAAAGTTAGAGGGTCTCCAATTTTTGTGTCAGAAAGTCGAACTGTATCACCAACACGCAATGCAAGAACATCTCTGATTGGCAAATTAATTGAACCAATTTCTGCAACAACATCCATATCAACAGTAGAAAGTTTTTCCTTTAAAGTTCCAAGATATTGCGTAGTTGAACTTCGTCTTACAGAAGAAAACCAAAATTGCGATGACAATTTTGAAATTATTGGTTCAATAGTTAAATATGGAATACAAAAGTTTATCATTCCTTCTTCTTCACCAACTTTTGTTTCCAAAGTAACAAGAACAACCATTTCTGTTGGAGGAACAATTTGCGCAAATTGTGGATTTGTTTCAATTTGTCCAAGTCGAGGGCGGAGGTCAATTACTTGAGTCCAAGCTTCTCGCATATTTGCAAGAATTCTAACTATAATTCCTTCCATAACAGATTGTTCAATATCTGTTAAATCGCGATTTTTATTACCAGAAACTGCTCCAGTTCCACCAAAAAGACGATCTATCATACTAAAAGTAATTGCAGGATCTATTTCCAAAATTGCATTACCTTTTAGAGGATCCATATTTATAACAGCAAGTGTTGTCGGAGTTGGAATTGATCTAATAAATTCCTCATAAGTCAACTGATCTACAGTTGCAACATGAACATGAACAAGACTTCTAAGTTGTGCAGAAAGACTTGTAGTTGTTAAACGCGCAAAAGTTTCATGCATAATTTGAACAGTACGAATCTGTTCTTTTGAGAATTTATCAGGACGTTTAAAGTCATAAATTTTAATTTTTCGAGTATCAGATACAGGTTTATAATCATCTACATCAGACTGACCTGAACTGATAGCCGAGAGTAATTGATCAATTTCATCCTGGGACAGAATTTCGTTCATGCACCCGCCGCCTATTTATCTTTTTGCTATTCGTATGAATAACGTTTAATTTTGAACAACATTCAATTTATCAAAAACTACATTTCTGATTTTTGATTTATTCAGAATTGTATCATTAATTTCATTTCGTATTTCAATTTTAAGTCGCTGTTCATTTTTTGGAGAAAGTTCTTCTACAGTTTTATCGGCAAAATAATGTCGCAAAAAATCTCTTATAGGAATTCTCTGAGCAGTAATTTCTGCTGATGCCACTTTGTTATCTTTCTCGTAACCAAGAAAAACATTTACCTGAACACTTGCTTGATTTGCATCACTTGTTCTTGTCTGGATTTCTCCGAGCGACTGATACCAATCGAGTTCTTCAGCATATTCCTTAAAAGTTTCTCCTTCTTCTCTTGAAACAACCGTAGCCGTTTTATTAACTCCCATTATGTTCATTGTAATTACAACGACTGTAACAATCAAAATAATTGCTCCAAGTCCAATACCAACATATTTTAAAATCGTAGGAAGAAGAGAACTATTTCGTTTTTTTGGAGCCGACGCTGTATCTGAACCATCTCCAAGGTCAATATCTGAATCTTCGTCTGCCATCGTATTCCTCCCATAACTTTTTCAAAAAGTAAAAAAATAAAAATTAAAAATGCGCTTCATCAAGAATAACAATATCAACCCGTCGGTTATACGCTTGACCTTCAGGCGTTGAATTGTCAAACTTTGGTCTTGTATCAGCATAACCTGCAACGCAGAATTTTTGCTCATCTACTCCAAAATCGGCAAGATAATACAAAACATTTATAGCCCTTTGAGCAGAAAGTTCCCAATTACTGTTAAATTTTTGCGTTTCCCGCGTATTTGTATAGTTATCTTGATTTTCTTCTAAATCAAGTGCTTCTTCTAAAGGCAATTCTTCTTGAACTTCAGAAACTGGAGTATTATCCGTGTGACCTTCAATTCTAAATCTTCTATCTTTTAATTCTGGATCATTAAAGAATTCAGAAAGATGAAGTAAAGTTTCTCTTGTTTCATCGATGTTTAATTCTGCACTACCTTTTCTAAAAAAGTAATCTGAAGCAAGTGAAATTACAACTCCACGTTCATCACTTGTAATTGCAATTTTATTTGAATTAATTTCTGGAGCGAACAAACTTACTGCTTTTTTCATTACGGTTCCAAGACTTCGCCCTTTTTCAAGTGAAGGAAGGGAACTAATTGTATTACCAAGATCAGCAAGTCGACCTGATGACAAAGACATCCCACCCTCAGTCGTTTCTGTCTGATTCATCTGCAAACTTTCTGTAATAGTTGCAAGTTGTGTAACATCAACTTCTGATGGATTATACAACATTACGAAAAAGCAAAGCATAAGAGTAATCATGTCTCCGTAAGTACCTTGCCAGGCCGTTGACGGTTTTGAAGGTTCTTGTTTTTTCTTTGCCATTAATTAATCCTTTAGAACATCGGCTGCAATCGCCTTTCTTGTAACAGGATCAAGATATGTAAGAAGTTTCTGTGCAATAACACGAGAGTTTTCTCCTGCTTGAATTGCAAGAACTCCTTCAATAATCATTTCCTTTACACGCATTTCGTCAGTATTATATTTTACAAGTTTTTGTCCAAGTGGAGTTAAAATCCAGTTTGCAAGCATAGATCCATACAATGTTGTAACCAAAGCAACAGCCATGTTAGGACCAAGAGATGATTTATCTTCCAAGTTATTCAACATACCAATAAGACCTAATACAGTTCCCATCATACCAAAACCCGGAGCAAATCCAGCCCATTGGTTAATTACATTTATCCATTCCATGTGGCGCGCTTCAATCTGACTCATTTCATTTTCCATGATAGTACGAACAACCGCTCCATCAGTTCCATCGATTACAAGTCGAAGTCCACTTTTCATAAAAGGATCTTCAAGATCATCAAGACCATCTTCAAGAATAAGAATACCTTCACGACGAGCTTTTTCAGACAAAGAAACCATATTCTGAACGATTTGTTTTTCGCCAAAATCAGGAATCTTAAAGCACTTTCCCATAATCTTAAAAACTCCAATCGCTTTTTTCAATGGAGCCATAATAAGAATAGAACAATACGAACCACCAATCGTCATAAATACAGATGGAATATCGATAATACCACCTAACGTACCACCAGAAGTCCAAACTGACATAACAATACAGGCTGCGCCACCAATAAAACCAATAATTGTTGCAATATCCATTAATTAACCCTCTTGCTTTTGAATGCCTAACTGGCTTCTATAAGCAATAATTTTATTAATCACTTCCTGAGGAGAATTTTTCACGACAATAGTATTACCCGACATCATAGTAATAGTGAGATCTGGCCGGCACTCCATAGATTCTATCAAGTGCGGATTAAGAAAGAATACAGCCCCATTAAGCTTATTCACTTCAATCATTATTAAATTTCCCCTCCTTATAAG
>CAZOTD010000008.1:0-4689 GCA_964582685.1 uncultured Treponema sp.
ATATTCAGATTTAAAATTTGTTTTGTATTACGCTCTGATTTTAATTTTGCTAGATTTAATTTCGTTTTTTTCTTTAGGGAATTTTGATATTGCAGATTTTTTTTCTTGGAATCGACATCGAGAATCAATATATTCACTTTCTAAAATTTTTTGCGTAATGCAAAGTGCGTCATTGTTTTTTAAAACATCGACTTCGCTTGAACTTCGTGATGGAATTGAAAAAATTGAAACTGCGATTAGAAAATTTTTTCATCTAAAAAATAAAAATAGATTTACAAATGGAATTTTTATGTTCTTAAATTTTATTCCGATGATTGCAAAAATTTGGGAACAAAACATTCTTGTCTGGCGCGCTCGTGGTGGCAAAAAGGGAATAAGAATGTATTTGAAATTATTGCCAATTTTATTTTCTGTTGGAATGAAAAAAGCATATAATGTCGCGCGTGCAATTAGTATCCGCGAAGCGTAATTAATCAAATATTTGAAGATAAAATAGAAACTTCTCCGCAATTTAAAATCTTTTTTGAGCCATCGGCAAGTTCAACAATTAATCCTGCATTTTCGTCAAGATCTATTGCTTTTGCTTCATAAGCATTTTTTGTATTGTCGATAATTGGATGAACTTGGATTTTTTTTCCAAGAAGAAATGAAAGGCTTTTGTATTCAGAAATTACGGAATGTGAATCTTCATTTAAAATTGAAAGAACTTGACCAGCGACTTCTGCTGCAAGTTGGCAACGCGAAATTTTATTTTTGGAACATTCATCAGAAGAAGTAATTGCACCGACAATTTTTTTTACTTCTTCTGGAAAAGCTTCTGAATTATTTTGAATATTAATTCCAATTCCGATTATTGCAGATTCAATTTGGGAAGTTTCAAAATTCATAATTCCTTCTGTCAAAATACCAGCAACTTTTTTGTTGTTGATAAAAATATCGTTAATCCATTTTATTGAAGCGTCGATGTTGTAAAGTTTTTTGATTGCACGACAAACGGCAACAGCAGAAAAAGCAGTAAGTTTTGCTGGTTTTGAAATTCCGTTTTTGGGCGAGCAAATTATTGAAAGATAAATTCCAGTTTTTGCTGGAGAATAAAAAGTTCTTCCAAGTCTTCCTCGTCCCGCACTTTGACTTTCTGCGACGATGATTGCATTGTGATATTTTTTTCCAGCAAGAGTGAGATTTGAATTTTGGTCACGAAGATTTCCGACTTGTGCTAAAAGTCGTTTTGCGTATGAATTTGTTGAATCAATTTCTTTATAACATTCCAAATAGGAATTTTTAAATTTAGGAAAATTGGTTTCGAATTCTTTTTGAAAAATCTCTTTTGAAAAAACGTCATTGTTTTCGGAAAAAATATAACCGCCATTTGTTGTTCCTTCAATTAGATAACCTTCGCCACGAAGTGAATTTACGGCTTTCCAAATTGCAGCGCGACTGACATTACATTGTTTTGCAAGAACTTCGCCCGAAATTGAAATGTTTTGTTTCTTTGAAAGGA
This sequence comes from uncultured Treponema sp., assembly GCA_964582685.1. Classification (GTDB taxonomy): domain Bacteria; phylum Spirochaetota; class Spirochaetia; order Treponematales; family Treponemataceae; genus Treponema_D. The sequence goes on from CAZOTD010000008.1 coordinate 1,502, forward strand.
TTAAAAGAATTTTTTCTTTTGTTGTCATATTGATTCAATCCATTTTTGCATTAATATTCCAAAGGCAACGCCAACATTTAGCGACGCTTTTAATCCTATCATTGGAATTGTGACACAACCATAAGTTGCCTTTTTTATTGCCTCAGGGCTTGCTCCTAATTCTTCTGAACCGAGAATACAAATTCCTTCTTTTGGAAATTTAAATTCATCAATTGGCGTGCCTCCAGTTTCTAGCACAAAAATTGGTTTGTCATCGTTTAATTCATCGAGTGATTTTCTTTCCCAAGATAAAGTTTCGATACAACCCATTGCACTTCGAATTGCACGTGGATGATTTGGGTCGCAACAAAATGGAGAAAGAATAATTTTTTCGGCACCAAGACCTTCGGCTGTTCTGAAAACTGAGCCTAAGTTAAATGGAGAACGAATGTCTTCTGCATAAATTGTAATGCCAGGATAGAAATTCCTGTCGCTAGTTTTTGTTCCGGTTGAAGTTTGAGAAATTGTGTCGTGGTTTAAGGAATTTTCAAGGTTGGAAAATGTTTCGCTTTTTTCTTTGGGATTTTTGTGTGGAGCGATAATTAAATCCCATTCGGCAGGAAAAGTTCCTATTATGGCAAGTAAATGATTTCGTGCAACATTGCAAGTTCGTCTTTGATCAAATGGTTTTTTGTTTAGCAAGTCGTTTAATTCTTTTGCACAATCTTGTGGAAGTTTTGGATCGAGAAGAAGAATTTGTACTAATTCTTTGACATATTGCTCTCGTGACATTGAAGTAAATGAGTATTCAGAACCTTTTTCTGCAATGCCTACAATATCGCGTTCTAGTGCGCCAAAAGTGAGAGCGAGTTTTCGACGTTTTTGTCCATCAGCGAGTTGAAATAATTTTTGAGGTTCAATCATTAAGTACGATTATAATTAGAAAGCCGTTTTGAGTAAATCGAATAAATCGTCAGAAGTCATACTTCTTGGAAGCGTATTCATTAAATCAAGTTTACCTGTATCTTCTGCAACAAGAGCAAGTTGGTCAACAGAAAGCGAAAGTTCTTTTAATCGAGCTGGCAAATTATTTTTTGCAATTTTTTGTCGCACATATTCACACAACGCAGAAGCCGCTGCCTCTTGAGTTGAATCTTTTGGAGCGGCACCAAGAATTTTAGAAAGTTTTGCAATTCTATCGATTTTAAATTTAATCGCATCTTCAATAATATAAGGAAATAAAATTGAAGATACAAGAGAGCGAGAAACTCTATATCGAGCATTAATGGTTTGAGCAAGAGAAGATGCAATTCCCGGAGAACTCATTGCACATGCCAAAGATGCCATACAACCGCCTTGAGTTAAAAGTACTTCTGCTGGAGTTGTGATTGTAAGACTTGAAGAGCCGTTCATTGCATAACCTAAAAGTTCAGTTCCTTTTTCGACAATCATATCGCTAAAGAAATTTGCTTTTTGAGAAATATAACTTTCAAGTGCAATGCAAAGAGTTTCGATAGACATTGAAGCGATTTGATTTTCTGTAAGTGTCAGAGAAATATTTGGGTCATATAATACAAGTTTGCATAAAGCATCTTGATTTTTAATTAAGCAATTTTTGTTTGAACGAGAATCGATAATTGGTGTAAATGCAGAGAATAAAAAAGGATCACGCATTGTTGAAGGAATACAAATTAAAGGAAGAGAAGCAACGCTTGGAGAAGCACCATTTACAAATTCGTAAAGGTCGTGAACTTCGTAAAAAAGTGCGCAGACAGTTTTTGCAATGTTAATTGTTTTTGAGCCACCTGCAGCGATAATTCCGTGAACATGAGCATCGCGTGCAAGTTGTAAAGCTTGGTCAATGGTTTGCGTAGTTGCACCTTCTGTAATTTGATTAAACAGAAAGTAATCAACATTGTGTTCATCTAAAGGTTGTAAAATTTTATCTGCAATTCCTACTTCTTTTAACATCGGATCCATTATTAACATAAATTTTGAACCGTAATCGCGTGCATATTGACCTATACGAGAAAGAGAGTAAGAACCTAAAACGATGTTTGGTGAAATTCTAAAAATAAAGTCTGCCATTGTATTTTTCCATAGACAAAAAAAGACGGAATAATTCCCGTCTTTTTTCTAGTCCAAATTAATTGTATTAGATGCCAAAACTGGACATAATTCTTTCTGCAGTAGAATTAATTACTTCTGCGCTAAGATATGATGGGTCTTTAATCTTGTCTTTAATTTGAGCAACCAAATCAAGTCTTACATCTGGAGTTTCATCAGCAACTTCGTTGAGAAAATATGCTTCTGCCAATTCTCTGGCTTCTTTAGATACGCTGATGGAATCAGTGGAAGGTTTTACACTTCCAGTATTCTGAGAACGCTTTGTGCTCTGAACATTATTAAGTGGTGTTATTCCATTAAGTTTGTCTATCATCATATAATCCTACCTTATATTCTCATTATCGGAATTATTCAAGGAAAGTTTAACATTATTTCCTGCAACAAATACTGCAAATTCGCCTTTGATTGTTTCTCTTGCAGAAAAGTTGTCTCGCACTTCTGCAGAAGTTCCTTCCACAATTTCTTCGTGTAACTTTGTAAGTTCACGCCCAACTACAACTCGCCGACTACTTTCAATATCGGCAATATCCGACAATAACTTTACTATTCTGAAAGGACTTTCGTACAAAATGAATGCATATCCAAGTTCCAAAAGTTCTCTCAAGCGCTTGCGTCGTTTGCCAGGACTTGGAGAAGTGAACCCTTCAAAAACTAAAGTTTTTCCGCCAGGACCTGCAACGCTCGCTAAAGTTGCAAAAGCACTTGGACCTGGAATTGGAATTACTGTAAAACCCGCTTGCCTGACTTTGTATGCCAAAACAGAACCTGGGTCGCTTATTCCCGGCATTCCAGCATCGCTTGCGTAAGCAACAGATTGTCCGTCTTGCAGAAGTTTGATAATTTTATCTGCTGCGATTTGTTCGTTTTGTGAACGACACGAAATCAGTGGCTTTCGGATTTCAAAGTGCGTCAAAAGTTCTAATGTATGGCGAGTATCTTCACACGCAATGACATCTACTTTTTTGAAAGTTTCAAGCGCCCTAAAAGTAATGTCACCAAGATTTCCAATTGGAGTTCCAACAATATACAATTCTGACACAATATAATTATATATCGAAAAAATGGGGTTGGCAATAGCGCGC
>CAZOTD010000008.1:4789-23662 GCA_964582685.1 uncultured Treponema sp.
TCGTAAATTTTATAATCCTTACAAACAGGAAATTATCTGGCGCCAAGAGTTTGCATTGCAAATTAAAAGTGCAAACTCTGTGATGGTTGTAGGAAGAAGATTAGCACTCGTAAATTTTATAATCCTTACAAACAGGAAATTATCTGGCGCCAAGAGTTTGCAACTTTGAAGTTAATTAGAAATCATCACCTGCATAAATTATGCTTAATACAGGAGACGTGTATTTGATTGAAGAAATATCATCTAAATCCATAGGCAATTCAAATTCATCATCTGGAATTGCCAGGTTCAGTATTAGTTCATAATTATCGATAAGAATCATAAGAAGTAAATCCTTTTTTAAATATGCAGTTCCTTCGTCATCGCCGATAATTTCTACATATTCTGCATTTTTATCTGACATATACTTTTTAATTTCAGATTTTGCAGTCGTCACATCTACCGCAAAACTAGAAAATAAAATAGAAAGACCGACAACAAACATAATCAATTTTTTCATAAATCACCTCACGTTGATTTTATAGTTCAACTAACTTATAAGTCAAGTCGCAATACTTTAGAATTTCGCTCTGGCGACCACAACGCTCTTCTCTCTTTTGGAAGAGATTCAACGCTATCTTTTTTAAAGCCTAATTTTTCAAACCAATCGGCTGTTTGTGTTGTAAGAACAAACACAGATTTAATATGATTTTCTTTTGCTTTGGCAAGAAGATAATTTATAAGTTTGACGCCGATTCCAAGTTTGCTATAAGATTCATCGACTGCAACGGCAGCAATTTCTGCTTGATTTTCGTCATAAATATGAAAACTTGCGCAAGCGTGAATTCCTCCGTCGACTTGATAAACTACAAAATCTTTGTAATTTTCTGCAAGACTTGCTTTTGTTCGAGGAAGAAGAATTGAACGTTTTATAAATGGATCCATTAACGACAATACGCTCGAAATGTCGTTCAAAGTCATTTGTCGGAATGCAGAATATTTGTCATTGTAAATCATAGTTCCCGAACCAATACTTGAAAAAATTTCGCAAGGTAAAATTCCGTCGATTGAACCATCAAGAATGTGGACGCGTGAAACGCCATTTGCACAAGCTGTTTTTGCAAGAGAAAATAATCTAAGAATTTTTTCTTTTTTAGAAATGTCAAAAGTTTCTGTTTCTTGTGAATCTGGAATTTTATTCAATTCAAGAAAATTAGAGATTTCGTCCAAATTCATTGCTGGAATATTGTTTTCGTTTGTAAGCGCAATTTCATTTGGAATTTTAAAAGTATCTGGGCTAAGTTCTGTATCAGGAAGAATATAAAAAAGTTTGTCGGCCGCAAGGCTTATCGCAACTTCTGTTGCCAAAGTTAAACTAGAAAGATTGTAAGGCTTTCCTATTGCACTCCAACCTATGCATGGCAAAATTGGAATAAATCCATTGTCAAGAATTTCTTTTAGCGATTTTGAATTTATGCTTTCGATTTGACCTGTTGTTTCGTAATCAATTCCGTTTATAACGCCTTTGCCGCGTGCTTTTACCCAATTTCCGATAACAGCAGAACAATTTTCGCCAGCAAGAGAAGTCATAATAATATTTGAAACATCAAATGCCGCCATTTTAATTAATGGCATTGCTTCGCTTGAAGTTATTCGAACTCCGTTTTTAATTTTCCAAGAAATTTTTTCTTGAGAAAGAATTTCGTTTATTCGTTTTCGGCAACCGGGAACGATTACGACATTTATTCCGCTCTCGTGAATAAGATTGATGTCGTGAATATGCGATGGAAGCATCGAGGAATTTATAATCTCATCATCGATATAAATTACTGTTACGGCGTTTTTGAATGTTTTGATATAACGAATTACATCGCGGATTTCTCTTGCTTTTTGTGTAATTTCCGGGATTTGTTTTTGCATAATTTAATTATCGGTGTCCTGATTGTTTTTGTGCATATTTTGCTTTGAAAAAATGCAGCCACAATAATCTTGTCTGTATAAATTGTATTTTTTGCTAAGTTCAAGGCTTCGTTTAAATCCGCCTTTCTTTTTAAAGTCGCTTGTAAGGAATTTTGGTCCGAGCGAATTTTCAAATTCAAGTTGTTTTCCAATTTCATTTATTTTTTGTGCATCTTTAAATGGACTTATCGAAAGCGTTGTTACAAACCAGTCAAAACTATTTTTTAGAGCATAGTCGTAAGTTTTTTTCAAACGGAATTGATAACAGCGACGACATCGTTCGCCTTTTTCTTGTTCTGTTTTTAACTCCGGTTCATTTTCTGTATTGACGGCGGTAAAAAAATCTTTAGTATCATATAATTGTTCAAGAAGCGGAATTTTACTTTTTGCATTGAATGAAGAAAGAAAAGTTTTTAGTTCTTCAAGTCGCCTTTTATATTCTGTTTGAGGATGAATGTTTGGATTGTAATAAAAAATCGAAATATCAAAAAATTCTAAAAGATATTCTAAAACATAAGATGAACATGGTGCACAACAAGCATGCAAAAGCAAAGTCGGTTTTTTATTTTGTTCAAAGTTTTGGACTTTAATCGATGAAAGAATTTTTTCTAATTGCTTTTGATAATTTTGTTTTTCCATTTAAGTTCCTTTCTACTTTTCTTGAATTATAAAACCGCGTTGAGTTTATGTAAATAATTGTGTAATATTCAATTATGAACGAATTAACAAGCGTGCAACGAAAAGAATTTTCTGCTCAAGCACATAATCTAAAACCTGTTGTGATTATTGGCCAATCAGGCATCACAGAAGGCGTTATTCAAAAAATTTCAGAATCTCTCAAAGCCCACGAATTAATAAAAATTAAGTTCAACGAATTTAAAGACGACAAAGAATCTCTTACTTTAAATATTTGTTCATCTTGTGATGCACAACTTGTAAGAATTATCGGAAACATTGCCGTGCTTTACAAAGAAAACAAAGAGAAAAAACAAGATAAGAAAAAATCAAAATGAAAACTTTTGCAAAATATTTTTGCTTTTAATCTTGCACAGAATCAATTTCTTTTCGCATATCATCTGTTAAATGTTTTGCTGCAATTGTCGGTGATAAATCTTTGTATTTATCCATTGTGATTTGTGGCAAAACTGTAAATTTGTAAAAATAAGAATGTGTAGGATGAACTGCAAAAAATGGGTCGTGTTTTCCAAGTCCGTATTTATCGTTGCCACCAATGTGAATTGGTTGAACTGTGCAACCAGTTTCAAGAGCAATTCTTGCAGCACCTTTTTTATAAGGATTTATTCCATGTCGTGGCGTTCTTGTTCCTTCTGGAAAGATAATTAAATTTGAACCGTTGTCTAAAGATTTTTTTGCTTCTTTTACCATTTCGTCAAAGTCGCCATCGTTTGGAATATACAAAGGTTTTACAATTCCAGAAACAGGACTGCTTTTTAATCCTGCCCGAATAATGCAATCAGCATTTCGGACAAAAGAAAAAATGTAAATAACATCGAGCAATGATGGATGATTTGCAACGATTATACAAGATTTGAGATTTTTTAAAGTTTCTGGGTCGCTAATTTCATATCGTGAAATTCTAAAAACACTCAGTGTTTGAACAAAAAAATTCAAAACGCCAGCAACAAAAATACGACCGTTTTTCTTAAAAGTTGCTTTGTTGTGCCAAACAAGATGTAAAATAGGAAAGCAAAAAATTACGATTAAAAAAGTTCCAATGCCAAAAAAAATGTAGCAAAAAATTTTCCTAAAACAACGCCAAGCGTACGCAAAAGGATTTTTTATTTTTGGTAAATCATCTGCTGAATATTTAGGATCAATTTCTTTTTTCATAAAAATTCCTCGCTATTTACTCTGAAATATTATAACACTTTTTTATGTGAAGTTTAACAAAATCATAAACATTCTTTTGTATTTCACAAAGGGAATATTGCACGCAATTTAAATTGCTTTGTAAGTTATTTGAAAGAATTACAGAAAATGCAAGAGGCGGTTTTTTGTCCGCTGGTGCAAAATCTGAATATTCTACAGGAATAAGTTCATCTGCATAAACGAATAAGATTTTATCTTCTTTTCCAGAAAGAATAGGTGATAAACCGCAAGCAAGTCCATTGTAAAAATTGTCATAAGATGGAAACACACAACTGTAGCCGCCTTTTAGTTTGCACGCAATTGTTGCAAGTGCGATTGGTGCGTTAAATACAGACAAAGAAAAACTTGCAGGCAAAATCATTTTATCTTCGATAATAGATTTGTTAATTTTAAATTCACGTTCAAGTTCTCCGCGAAACGAAGCAAAAACGATTTTTGTGTTTAAATCAAGTTTGCTTTTTTCTACTAACGAATGAACGACATCAACCGTCATTTTTGAAAGTTGACTTAATCTTCTTCTAAAAAGAGGATCTGTATAATTTAAAGATGGCGAAGTTTTTTCAAGAGAAATTTGTTTTTTGTTTTCTGCCCAAAGAAGAACATCGTTTTGTGTTTCAAGTCCAGGCGCATAAATTATAGGTTCAGAAATGAAAAAAGTTTTTTGCAATTCAAATTCCTAATTTTATTTTTTTCTAAAAACTAAAAGTGAATAACAATTTGAGCCTAAATTGTGATGTGCTGTTTTAAGTTCAAATCCTGCCTGTTCAATTGCATTAACAAGTTCATCATATCGATACATTTTACTGTTTCCATTTGCAATGCAAGTAAAGTAAAGCGAAGTTGCTTGTAAAGAATAACTTTCTGCTTCAAATCGTTGTTTGTCCCAAAGTGGTTCAAGAACATAAACATCAGTTTTATCTGTTGCAACAGAGTGAATTTTATTTAAAATTTTTGTGATTTGAGAAAGTGAAAAGCAATCTAAAAATTGGCTCATCCAAACAGCGTCAGGTTTTTCAGGAAGAACTGTCGACTGTGCAAGAATATTTCCAGCGTAAGTTGAAATTCTGTTGGCAAAACCTGCATTACTTATGTTTTTTTCTGCAACAGCAGTTTGACCTGGAAGGTCGATAATCGTAACTTTTACATCAGAATCAAATTTGCAAGAAGCAATTGCCCATTTTGCCGTATTTCCACCAATGTCAAAAAGAGTTTTCGGTTTGTTTTTATATACAATTGGAAGTGCTTCTGGAAACGCTATATCGCTATAAAAATGATCAAAATCAAACCAACTTTTCTTTTCGCGCTCTGGCAAACTAGAAAGTGCTTCGTAAACTGTTGTCCAATTTTCTCCAAAAACTTTTAAGCCGACAGGTTTTCCAGTTTTAACAGATTCCATAAGGTCAAAAGCGCCTTTATAACAAATATCGTTTGTAAAATTAAAATTGACTTTTGTAAGATTATCTTCAAGAAGGAACCAACCAATTTTACTTAACGAAAGTCGCTCTTCTCCATCAACTATTTTAAGAAGAAGAACGTGCATTCCAACCGCCATTTCTGTAAGGACTTTAATTCCATATTTTGAAATTCCCGATTTTGTAGAAATTTCATCGATTGTAATTCCGTCATCGCCATTTTCATTTATAATTTCCATAATTCCAAGTTCAAGTAATGCTCTAACTGCTTGAAATGATAATGGAGAGAATGCAATTTTTTGTGCTTCAAATTTTGCATCGATAGCATGAATTTTATCTTGTGAAAATTTTTCGATATTAAAGCTTGATTTTTTTTCCATAAGAAAAAATGTAACATAATGAGCAAATAATCTCAAGTTTTGTATTTGCAAGTTAATGAAAATACAAAAAACAATTACTTGCAGTTTTGATATTCTTCGTATATAATAAAAAACATTGTAGAAAATAAGGAATTTGTAGCACCATGGACGAACTAAAACAAGAAATCAAAGAATTGATTATTTCTTCTCTTGAACTTGAAGATATTAATCCACAAGATATTCAAGATGATGCGCCACTTTTTGGTAGCGGACTTGGTCTTGATTCTATTGATGCTTTGGAACTTGGAGTCGCAATTAAAAAACATTTTAATGTAAAACTGTCTGCAGAAAACGAAGATAGTAAAAAACATTTTTCATCTGTAAATGCACTTGCTGAATTTATTTCATCTGAGAAAGCATAAAACAATGGAGGCATGATAAAAACTTTGCCTAAAATAGCGTCAAAGTTTTTATCTTTTTAAGTTTGCGTTGCAAACTTTTTATATAACTTGCGATTTTCACTTTGTTGTAAAATCGCACTAAAAAGTCAAATCGAAAATTGATATTTTCTCTTTGACTTTTTATGGGAGAATAAAATGACTAAAGAAGAAATTTTTTCAAAACTTCAAGATGTATTAGAGAGTGATTTCGAAATTGAAAAATCAGATGTAACTCTCGAATCAAAACTTTTTGAAGACTTGGATCTTGATTCTATTGATGCTGTTGATCTCGTTGTAAAAATGAAGCCATACATGAATGGAAATATTGACCCAGAAATGTTTAAAAGTGCTAAAACAATTGGTGCTGTTGTAGATGTTCTTCAGCCATTGTCAAAATAATCAAAAATAATGAAAACCTTTTTTAAGGTTATTTCAACAATTATATCGGTATTGTACCCTGTACTAGTTTTTTTACTTCTTTGGAAGTATAAAGTCGATGTCAGGGTTGTATCGTTATGCGTTGTCATTCTTGCATTTGTGTATTTTTTATCTGCCACAAATGTCAATAAAAAAAAATCAAAATCCAAAAAGAAAATAACCTTTAGCATAAAACCTCTTGCAACTTCGATTTTTCTCTTGTCTATTGCTATAATTGGATATATCACTAACAGTAAAGTTTTTTTTAAACTTTATCCTGTAATAGTTTCTTTTTCATTTTTAGTAATTTTTTCATATTCGCTAATTCGAGGACCAAATATTGTTTTTAGAATGGCAAAACTTTGGACAAAGGGAATTGAAGGCTCAATTAACGAAAAACGTGTAGAACGATATTGTCTTATTGTTACATGTGTTTGGTGTGCGCATTTTGTGATTAATATGTCAATTTCTTTAATTACGGTTTTCTTTTGTAGCGAAGAAGTTTGGGTTTTATATAATGGTGGAATTTCGTACATTATAATGTTTTTGATTTTTGCCATAGAATTTGTTGTAAGGTGGTTTGTTAATAAAAAAATGCCAAAGCTTTATCCAATTTCAAAATTTAATGCTGAATCTAGAAAAGATGATTTTGTTGTTTGTTATGAAGAAAAATGGTCATCAAAAAAATATAAAATCTGGAAAGATTTTCTTACAGACACTGCAAGAGTAAGAAAATTTATTTCTACAAAAAGTGCTTCAAAATATATTATTCACATAAATGATTATTATTATTTTTTGTGTACTTTTGTCGCTTTGCTTCAGTGCAAAAAAGAGATTGTTCTTACTGCAAATATTTCTGAAGAATTTATAAAGGAAATGCGTGAACCTAACGACGAATTTTTAACTGATGTAAAAAATCTGTCGCCTCGAATAGAATCTTGTTTTATTCCAGAAGTTTTTGAACAAACCGAAATTCCATCTGAACAAGAAATTAGAAACACGCCACAAATCAATTCCGACGAAACAAAAATTTTTATGTTTACTTCGGGAAGTACTGGCAAACCAAAAGTTGTTTTGCAACGCATGACAGAATTTGAACTTGATAATGAATTTGTTTTTTCGCAATGGGGCGATGAATTCCTAAAACGAAAAAATGTTGCAACAGTTAGCCAGCATCATATTTACGGATTTCTTTTTACAATTTCTTTGCCTTTTGCGGCAGGAATTCCTTTTAGAAGAACTCGAATTGAATTTCCTGCGGAATTTGAAAAACTTGATGATGAAAAATATATGATTATTGCCGTTCCAGCGTTTTTAAAGCGCACAGTTGAAAGTGAAGAAAAACTTCCGCTAATTGAACCTTTTATTTTTACAAGTGGCGGAGTTCTTTTGCCAGAAGTTGCAAAGAAGACAAATGAAGTTTTTGGATTTTGGCCAGTGGAAGTTTATGGTAGTACAGAAACAAGTGGAATTGCTTATAGGCAATCAAAAAATGGTTTGGAATGGACGCCGTTTGCAAATGCTGAAATTTCAAAAAATCAAGATGGTTGTCTTAATATTAAATCGCCTTATATAAAAGATCCAGCAGGATTTCAAACTGCGGATTTAGTTGATATTCTTCCTGACGGACGATTTATTCTCAAAGGAAGAATTGATTCAATTGTAAAAATTGAAGAAAAAAGAATTTCTCTAACCGAAGTCGAGAACCGAATTCTTCAAACAGGGCTTGTAAAAGATGTTTGTGTTGTTGCGATGAACGATAGAAGACAATATCTTGCGGCCGCACTTGTTTTTAATCAAGCTGGCAAAGAAAAATTCAACGGTTGGAAAAAATTCGATATAAATATGTATTTTCACAATTATTTGCTGGAATTTTTTGAAAATGTTGTTTTGCCAAAAAAATGGCGTTATCTTGATGAACTTCCGACAAGTTTACAGGGAAAGAAAACAAAAACAGAAATACAAGCATTATTTACCAAAGTTGCAGATGATGATAAAATAAATTGATATTTATCTAGCAGTGAGTAAATTATGTATTTAGAAAAACATGGAATTCCAGAAGAGAAAGTTTTAAACAAAGAAATTGACTCAATTTTGCTTGAAGTTTTTATTCCAGAAACTTGTGATTTTTTTGATGGTCATTTTCCTGAAATTCATCTTGTTCCTGCTGTTGCACAAATTGATATGGCAATGCATTTTTGTAAAAAATATTTTAATACAAAATGTGCAATGGAAAGTGCAAAGCGTTTAAAATTTACTTCTCCAGTAAAGCCAAATTCAACTCTTCACTTTAGCTTAAAATATAATTCAGAAAAAGGAATGATTACTTACAAACTTACTTCGGCAGATGAATTAAGAACTTATTCAAGTGGAAATATTGCAATTTGCAAATAAAAATAAAAAAGTATGCAACAAGGTTTTATAATTCCTGTTTATAATCACGGAGCTACTCTAAGAAAAATTGTTACTGAATTGTCAGTTTTTAATCTTCCAATTATTATTGTCGACGATGGAAATCAAGGATATGACAAAGAATGTATCAACTTTGTTTGCGGAATTTTTTCAAATACAATTTTGCTTATTAATAAACGAAATCGTGGCAAAGGTTATTCTGTTTGTCGTGCAGTTAAATATGCGCATAAAAAAGGAATTACACATTTATTTCAGATTGACGCTGACGGTCAACATGATTTAAAACAAGTTGAACTTTTTCTGAAAATGTCAAAAGGAAATCCAGAAGCGCTTATTTCTGGATTTCCTATTTTTGATGAAACAATTCCTCTTAACAGAAAAAAAGGAAGACAGATTAGCAACAATTATGCAAATTTCGTTACGATGACAAAAGATTATATAAAAGATGCAATGTGCGGTTTTAGAATTTATCCAGTTGAACCTTTTTATAAAATTGTACGTGCATGTTATATTGATAGTTATATGGCATTTGATACAGAAATTCTTATTCGTTTGGTTTGGAAAAATGTCCCGTTAATTTTTCTTCCTGTGAATGTTTCTTATCCAACTGACGGAAAATCGAATTTTAGAATGATAAGAGATAATATAAGAATTTCTTTTATGTTTGCAAGAATGACAATTGGAATGTGGATTCGCTTTCCAATTTTGTTACATAGAAAAAAGAGTAAAAAAGTTGAAGAAAGTCACAAAACAAAATCAGAAGAATCTTAAAATTTCAGAATGGGCAACAAAAAACGAAGCTGTTAAAACAAGCAAACCAATTTATTTATCTCTCGCCTTAATAAAATATTCTCCAAGTTTCTTTTTAAATTTTTGTATAAAATGTGTTAGCGTTTTCTATTTTCTATTTAATAAAAATGCAAAAAAGGAATGTTTGCGTTATCAAGAACAACTTCAAAAATATAAACCAAATGCTTTAAAAAAAATCAATGTTTACAAACAAATAGAAGCATTTGCAATTACACTTGCAGAAAAATTAGAATGTTGGACAAAAGCAAAACCAACTGTCAAATTAGAATTCTATCAAGATTCATTAGAAGAATTAATAAACAGACTAAACAATGGAAGTGGAGCAGTTTTGTTATGTTCACATCTTGGAAACTCTGAGATTTTTCGTAATTTGGCAAATAATCATAACATCAGACTTTCAAAAGAAGTTCCGATTTCTGTTTTGATGGATCTTGGAACAACTTCCAATTTTACAAATGCGCTTAAAATGATAAATCCAAAATTTGTGCAAAATATTGTCGATATTAATAATATCAATCCAGGAACAATTCAAGTTCTTTCAGATACAATCGAAAACGGAGGAATTGTTATAATTGCCGGAGATCGCGTTTCAAAATATAACGACAATGTTAATGTTCAAGCCAAGTTTCTTGGAAAAACTGCGTCCTGGCCTTATGGCGTTTATCTAATCACGATGCTTTTAAAAGCACCAGTTTATTATATGTTTGGGCTTAGAAAAAAAGACATCAGTTTTGATAGAAAATATGAATTTCATATAACAAAAAGTTCCGTGAATACAAATTGCAAAAGAAACGAGCGCGAAACAAAAATTAAAGAACTTTGTTTAGAATATATAACCGAAATTGAAAAGCATTGTGAACGACATCCGTTTCAATGGTACAATTTTTACAATTTTTGGAATATTTCAAAAAATTAGGGAATAAAATGAAAATTACTAAAACTGCAATTTTTTCGATTTTAATGACAATGAATTTTGCTTTTGCATTTTCGGAAACTTCTACAACTTTTGAAAATAATGAATTTTCTAAAATCTGCAAATCACTTTCAAAAAATAAAATAATTAAAGGCGATTTTGAACTTATTCAAAAATCACAAAAAGCAAGCAAACAAATAAATTCTTCTGGCAAATATACAATTAGTTGTGATGATGGAATAATTTGGTTTACAGAAAAGCCAATTCAATCTGTAATGGTTGTAACAAAAACTTATATTATCCAAGAAAATAAAGGCAAAGTCCGCAAAACTGACGGTTCTAAAAATTCAACGTTCACAAATATTGCTCAAATAATTTCTTCGCTTTTTACAGGAAATTATGAAGAGATTACAAAAAATTTTCAAATTGATTTTTTTCCAGAATTAGAAAACGAACAAAATTGGAATGCGATGTTGACGCCCAAAGATAAAACGATTGCAACATATATGCAAAAAATTTCGGTCGGAGGAACTTTTGTGAACAACTTTGCAACAATTGCCTTAATTGAACTTATTCAAAATAACGGTGACAGTTCAATGTATGTGTTGAAAAATCAAGTCGTAACTGATAATCTTACTTCAAATGAAGCAAAATATTTTGAAAAATAACAAGTTTACAGCGTTGTGGATTGCAGTTCATGGAATTGTTTTTTTTGCACTTGCAGTTCTTTTTTTCTGCGGAAAAAGATTTAAAATAAACACAAATCTTTTTGATATTCTTCCCGATACAAATTCTAGTCGCGAAGTTAGCGATGCCGATTCAATTTTAAATGAAAAAAATGGCCACGTTTTTATTGTTTTTGTAAAAAGCAATTCTTTTGAAAAATCAAAATCGTCGGCTTTAGAATTGTATAATTTGCTTGAAAAACCTGAAAGCAAAAATTGTTTTGAAAAAATCTCTCTTGAAGTTGATGACAATATTGTTTCAGAAATCAAAGAATATTATTTTAAAAATCGATATTTTCTTCTCGATGAAAAAGTTGCAGAAAATCTTGATACACAAGAAGGTCTTGAAGATTTCCTTTTAGATTCTCAAATGTGCATTTTTAATAATCTTGCTTCTGTTGAAAATATAGAACAAGATCCTTTTGCGTTGAGCGAAATTGAACTTAATAACACTCTTGGTAATGTTATGAATAATGGAACTTCGATGAGTCTTTACGATGGCGTTTTGTCGGCATCTAAAAATGATGATTGTTATGTAATGCTTCGAGGTTCTTTGTCGCAAGAAGGTGCGTCGATTACGAACAAAAATAGTGGCGTTAAAAAGATTTATTCCGCTGTTGAAAATTTAAAATCAAAGCCTGAAAATTCTGGAGTTGATTTTATTTATTCTGGAATTCCGTTTCACAGTTATGAAAGTTCTTCGTCGGCACAAAACGAAATTACAATTATTTCTATTGTTTCGATGTTGCTGATTATTTTGCTTTGCATTTATTTTTTTAGAAATATTTTGCCAGTTGTTTCTTCTGTGTTGGCAATTATTTTGTCTGCGATTTTTGCACTTTCGTCTGTTCTGCTTGTGTTTGGACAAATTCACATTTTAACTTTTGTTTTTGGAACAACTCTTATCGGAACTTGTCTTGATTATAGCGTTCATTTTTTTGTGCGTTGGAAAGGCGATAGTAATTTGAATTCTGGCGAAGAAATTAGAAAATCGCTTTTTAAAGGAATTACGCTTTCGCTTGTTTCCACTGAAATTTGTTATTTGCTTTTGTGTTTTGCGCCTTTTACTTTATTAAAGCAAGTTGCAGTTTTTTCGTTTTCAGGAATTTTAAGTTCATATTTAACTGTAATTTGTCTTTATCCGTTATTTAAAACGCCAACAAAAAAACAGAAAATTCCATTAACAGATTTGATTGAAAAATTACAAACAAAATGTACAAAAAAAAGCATAAAGAGAATTTTGTTTGCAACAATTTTTGTTGTACTTTCTTTGGTTCTTGTTTTTTCTTGGAAAAATGTTCGAATTGAAAATGATTTAAAATCATTTTATTCGATGAAAGATAAACTTTTGCAAGATGAAATCGAAGCGAACAAAATTCTTGATTCTGGTTCACAAGGTTGGTATTTTATTGTTCGCGGAAATTCGGAAGATGACTTACTTGAAAAAGAAAAGGAACTTTGCAAAAAACTTGATGCTTTTATCAAGCAAGAAAAGAAATCAAAAATGACTTACAATGCTTCAAGCAAATATATTCCAACTCGCACGCAACAAGAAAAATCGTTTGCTTCGTTTGAAAATCTTTTTGGTGAAATTTTAAATCAATATATTCTTCTTGATTATAATTTGTCGCAAGCACAAATCCTTAAATCAAATTTAATAAATGATTATTATAGTCAAAAAGGTAATTATGTTAGTTTTGACACAATTCCAGAATTTATCAAGGAAACGCTTTCAAATCTTTGGCTTGGAAATATTGATGGAAAATGGTTTAGTGTTGTAATGCCGATGCATTTTGAAAACAGTGATTATTGCCAGCAACTTGCAAGTGAAAATGAAAATGTATTTTTTATGAATAGAGTTTCTGATGTTGGCAAAGAACTTAATGTTTTGACAAAGCAAATGTTGATTTATATTTCGATTGCGTTTGTAATTATGTTGATAATTATGTTGCTCCTTTACAATTGGAAAAAAGTTTTCAAAATTCTTGTAATTCCAATAATGACAGTTTATGCTTGTATTTCGATTTTATCGGCTTGTAATGTTCCTCTTGGATTTTTTAGTGTTACAGGGATTATTTTAGTTTTTGGACTTAGCATTGATTATATTATTTATGCCATTGAAAATTCTAAGGCACTTAATTCTGTTGCTATAATTCTTTCGTTTGTTTCAAGTGCGATTTCTTTTGGGGCTCTGGCACTTAGTTCGTTTGCGCCAGTTTATATGTTTGGGCTTACTGTTTTTGTTGGTTTGACAACTGCTATTGTGTGTACAATGCTTCTTAAAGATTAATTTGAGAAAATAAAATAGCAGCAATCGAAAGAGATTTTTTTCAATAATTTTTTGATTATTCTTTACGAAGGAACATATTCTTGTTATATTTATTCAATGGAAAATCAAGAAAAAAATAATACATCAAAAGAGAAACTTCTTCCTTTTATTCTTTGTGCTGTTATAATAATTTTGGATCAAGCAACAAAAATCATTATAGACAAAACTGTTGGAATTAACGAAACTGCTTTATCTTTGTTTGGCGATTTTTTTCAAATTACGCATAGAAGGAATCTTGGAGTTGCCTTTAGTCTTGGTTCTTCTCTTCCACGATTTGTAAATAAAATTATTTTTGTAGTTATTCCGATTTTGGTAATTGCTTATGTAATTAAAGTTTATATGAGAGTGACAGAACTTTCAAAACTTCAACGCTGGTGTATTTGCGGAATAATTGGTGGCGGAATTGGAAATCTTATTGATAGAGTTTTTCGTCCGCTCGGAGTTGTAGATTTTCTTGATGTTAAATGGTTTGGAATTGAGAATTGTCCAATTTCGTTTTTTGCAATGGAGCGATTTCCAACTTTTAATATTGCCGATTCTGCAGTTGTCGTTTTTGGAATTATTCTTATCATTAGTTTTATAGTTATGTACGCAAAAGAAGACAAAAAGAAGAAAAAAAAATAAAACTTATCAATTTTTAATTAGAGGAAATTAGAAAAAAAATGAACGAAGAAGATTTGAAAAATATTGAGCCACCAAACAAAAAAGAGATAACTTCTAAGCAACAAAGACGAAATACTTTAATTTTCACAATAATTTCTAGTGTTCTAAATCTTGTTTATACAATAGCAATTGTATTTGGACTTATCCTTTTGTTTGGGTATCTTTCTGTTTTGATTAATTCAAGTGCAATAATTGCAAATACTGAAACTTGGGCAAAGATTATAATGTGGGTGTCAGTTATTGTGGGAATTGTTCTTGGATTCATAATTCAAAAATTATTGGCAAAATTAGTTATTAACGGCTTTCATTTGCAAGATAAACTTGAAAAAGATTTTGTTGAGCGATATTGCGGGAAAAAAACAAAATAAAAACAACTTAAAATCTTAACAACTGCTTTTAACATCGTTTTTACTTGTACGCTTTGTGATGGCAATTCCATCTCCTAGTGAAAGGAATTCAGTTTTGAATTCTGGCGTTTCTTTTAGAAATTCAATATATTTTCTAATTTTCTTTACAAGTTTAATTGTGCTATAATTGTGAGTAAGACTTAAATCATCGACCATTCCATGAAAAGAAAGATTATCGCTTATAAATACTCCGTTTTCTGATAAATTATTTTGAAAGTGTTCAAAGAATTTTCGATATTGAGCCTTTGGTCCGTCAATAAAAATTAAATCAAATTTTTTATCAAAATTAAAAGTTGCAGCATCGCCAAGAAAAACCAAAATGCGTTCCATAAGATTTTGGTCGGCGATATTTTTTACTGCTTCTTGGTAGCGTTCGATATCAAATTCAATTGTATAAACAAAAACATCATTTTTTGTCTTTGCAAAGCGAATGGAAGAATAACCGATTCCAGTTCCAATTTCAAGAATAGATTTTACATCGTGCCGAATGATATAATCGCAAATAAATTCTATTCCTTCATCTTTCATAATTGGAACAGAATGAATTTTTGCAAATTTCTTAATTTGTTTGATTTCTTCCATAAGTGAAAGTATTCTAATAAATTTTAGGCAAGTTGGATAGTAGGTTTTTGGTGAACATAAAATGGCGGCGTGTTATATAGAAAATTGTAGCATTTATTTAAAATAATAAAAGCCAAAAATCTTTCAATTTTTTAATTAAATTGTAAGATGTTTGGCTTTTAAGTTAATAAATAAAAATCAAGTTGTTAAATTATTTTAATGCCTCAAAAATAATGTCGGCAACAAAAATAATCGCTAAAACCCAAGTGACAACAGGAATGTCTTTTATTTTTTTTCCAGCAACTTTTGCAATTACGTAAGAAATAATTCCAAAACAAATTCCTTTTGAAATTGAATAAGCAAAAGGCATTGCCATAATTGTAATGAATGCAGGGATTCCTTCAGTTGGATCTTCAAAATTAATTCCAACAACTGACTTCATCATTAAGTAACCAACAAAAATTAATGCAGGAGCAGTTGCGGCTGCAGGAATTAAGAAGAATAAAGGACTTAAAAATAAAGAAACAAGGAACAAAATTGCAGTTGTTACAGATGTAAGACCTGTTCGTCCGCCTGCTGCAACGCCAGAAGATGATTCTACAAAAGATGTAACTGTCGAAGTTCCAAGACAAGCGCCGGCTACAGTTCCGATTGCGTCAGACAAAAGAGCACCTTTTGCGTTAAGGATATTACCGTCTTTGTCTTTGAGATTTCCTTGTTCTGCGACACCGAGCAAAGTTCCAATTGTGTCGAATAAATCTGTAAATAAGAATGTAAAGAAAATTACAAAGAATTTGCCAAGAACTGCAAAAGAAAATCCATTTGCATCAAAAGCAATTCCTTTAAAATCAAAAGCAAAGAAATATGGTAACTCTGGTTTTGAGAAAGGCTTAAAATTTTCAGGAACAGAAGTAACGCCAAAAGGGATTCCAATTATTGTTGTAAGTGCAATTCCAATTAAAATCGCGCCTGGAACTTTTAAAATGTAAAGAATGATTGTAATAATTAATCCGATTATTGCAACAAGTGCAGTTTTATGTGCCATATTAAAATTCACAAATCCAATTAAAGTTCCTGTTTCTGTCGAAACAATTCCAGCATTTGCAAGTCCGATAATTGTGATAAATAAACCAATTCCGACTGCAACAGCTTTTTTTAAGCTTTCAGGAATTGAGTTAATAATTGCTTCTCGAATTCCACAAAGAGAAAGAATAATGAAAAGAACGCCCTCAAGAAGAACGGCTGTTAAAGCAAGTTGCCAAGAACAACCCATTCCTAATACAACTGAATAAGTAAAGAAAGCATTAAGTCCAAGACCAGGTGCCAAAGCAACTGGCAAGTTTGCAACAAAAGCCATAACTAAAGTTGCGATTGCAGAAGAAATCGCAGTTGCTGTAAAAACTTTGTACCAATCCATTCCAGAATCAGAAAGAATACTTGGGTTAACTGCCAAAATGTAAGCCATTGCAAGAAATGTTGTAAGGCCTGCAATAATTTCGCGACTTACAGTTGTCCCTCTCTCCTTAAGATGAAATAATTTATCCATTCATCTCCTCCTAATAAAAATGATTTTTAGTGTAACATCATTTTTAAAGAAATAAAAGGTCTTGATAAAAATCTTTTTAAAAATTATTATGGCACTATGTGGAAAGAGCAGAACAAATTAATCAACCAATATGTTAAGCAAAGCGTGAGAGATGCTATCAAGAATCTTTTTTCTAGTAACAACTTAAAACAAGTGGAAAAAGATGCTGATGTTATCGCCAAAGAATTTGGTGCATCAAATTCATTATTTGCAAGAGAGAGTTCTGAGTTTGCGGAAAAACTTATTTTAAGTTTTCAAAAAAATCTTTCGCTTCTTATTCAAAAAACTTGGATAGAAGAATCTGATGCTGAACTTAAAGACCAAGTTCTTTACAAACTTGCTGAATATTGCAAAGTTGTTTCTAAAAATAAATGGACGCAAGCGTATTCAGATTTTTTGCAAATTATAAGTGATGCCGTTTATTTAATGTTTGGCGAAATGACAAAGACCAACGACTTTAGTGAATACGCTTTTAGAATTGATCCCGAGTTTGGTCTTTTTTGGTATTACATCAAAAGTCTTCCCTCAGATAGTTCAGAAATGAGTAATGAAAAATCCCGAGTTGTTATTTTGCTTGGAATGTATTTTCTTGCAAATTATTAAAAAGATTTTAACCGGGACTAAACGCAGTTCCGGTTTTTTTATTTAAATGAAATTTTTTAGGAAGAATTATGGATTTAGAAAACGCATACAGTTCATTAAAAACGGCAAGCGAAAAACTTGCACTTCAAAATGCTGATAGTAAAAATAAGGCACTTCTTTTTGTTGCTGAAGAATTGAATAAAAATCGTAATCAAATAATTGAAGCAAACAATCAAGATATAAAACTTGCCCGACAAAATGGAATGAGTGAATCAATTATTGATCGCCTTATGCTTAACGACAAACGCATTGATGGAATTTTAAATAGTATAAAAATTGTTGTTGCACAAAACGATCCAATTGGCGAAGAACTTTCTGGTTGGAAAACTCCAAACGGGCTTTCAATTCGTCAAGTGAGAGTTCCTCTTGGAGTTGTCGCGATTATTTACGAAAACCGCCCGAATGTTACAATCGATGCATTTAGTCTTGCATATAAAAGTGGTAATGCAATTCTTTTGCGCGGTTCAAGTTCTTCATTCAATTCAAATAAAAAAATTGTAGAAATTATAAAAAACGCTTTGTCAAAAGCAAAAGATTTTTGTGGCGTTCCAGAAGCGATTGAACTTGTAGAAGTTTCTAGTCAAAATCACGACGATGTAAATCAGATTTTAAATGCTGTAGGAAAACTTGATGTCGTCTTGCCTCGTGGTGGAAAAAAATTAATTGAAAACGTTGTGCGCAATGCAAAAGTTCCTGTTATCGAAACTGGAAGCGGTGTTTGTCATTTGTATGTTGACGATGACGCAGATTTAGAAATGGCAGCAAATATTGCAGAAAATGCAAAAATTCAACGCCCGAGTGTTTGTAATGCAATCGAATGTATTTTAGTTAACGAAAAAATCGCCGAAAAGTTTTTGCCAATTTTGACAGATAAGTTTTCTGGTCGTGTAAAAATTCACGCTGATGAAAAATCCTTTTCAATATTAAAATCAATCGATGCAAATCAAGAAAATATTGTTTTAGCAACAGAACAAGATTTTGGAAATGAATATCTTGATTATGAATGTTGCATAAAAATTGTTGAAGATGTCGAATGTGCAATTAAATATATTAATTCCCACAATACAAAACATTCAGAAACTATAATTACAAACAATCGCCAACATTCAAGACTTTTTCAATCAAAAGTAGACGCAAGTTGTGTTTATGTAAATGCTTCGACAAGATTTACTGATGGAGAAGAATTTGGATTTGGTGAAGAACTTGGAATTAGTACGCAAAAACTTCACGCTCGCGGGCCGATGGGAATTAAAGTTTTGACAACAACAAAATATTTAATAGATGGCGACGGACAAATACGATAATTTTTGTAATATGCAAATTCACAGAAAATATAAAAATTATTTTATATTTGTAAGCTTAAAATAAAT
>CAZOTD010000009.1:0-23032 GCA_964582685.1 uncultured Treponema sp.
TCAATGATACGAAGATACGAAAATTTTTAGATTTTTTGCAAGATAGAAATTTTATCTTGTATTATAAATAATTAACTGTTAAAATAAATAAATATGGCAGTCACATCAAACATCTCAGTTCTATTAAAATATTATGCGACAAAACAAAATTCTCCTTTTGTCATTTACAAGGATTTTTGTGATTATGTAAAACGTTATGCACAGCATAATGTTGAAGAACTTCCTGCTCTTGTAACTTTTCTTGGAAATCCAGAAAATGCAATCGAAAAAGAACTTATTCCTCTTGTAGAAACAAAACAAGTTGCAATAATTGAACAAGATCCTACAAAAAAACAAATTTTTGTTACCGGCTTTTTTAATGCAAAATTTGCAGAACGTTACAAAGAAATTCAATCTAACCCAGCAATTCCTTTTCCAACTGTAGCGGATTTTCCAAAACAAACTCCTCTTGAAGTTCTTAACAAACAAGATTGTCAAGATATTATTTTTAAATTAATGGATTCTCAAGATAACAATGACAAACAACTTTATTCGATTATCATTCCAAATAATGTTCCGCCTGTAATTTTTCCAGGAAATATTCCTATTTCAATTCTTGTAGATGCAGTAATGGCAAAAATTAGGAGAATGTTAAAAAAAGATGAATATCACGATTATTATTTAAAAAAATTGCGAATTGCAAATCCAAACAAAGAAATGACTTCAAAGAATTTTTTTACAGATTTTGTTAAACATCCAGATGTTGCGATGCGTTCTCTTGAAAGTGCTGGTGACAGTTTTTATTTTTGGAATCAACTCTGTTACTTTATAAAACAAGATTATGCAAAAATAAAAGATTTTACTCAAGAAGATATTAATGTTCTTCAATCTGTGTATATTGCAGAAATTGTGATTTCATATTACAAAAATAAAGCGCAGAAAAAACTTCAGCAAGAAACAGCAATAAAAACTTTACAAACAAATCTTACAAAACCGCCTTATTATTTTACGATGGAGACAATTCTTAAATTTACCGACACAAAAGGAATTCCTCTTTACGGTCAATATTCAGAGCAAGATCTTAAAGATTTTCTTCAACGCGAAACAACAGAATCTGAAAATCAAAACTTACCAAAACTTTTAGTTTTTAAAGTTCAAAATGGCTCTCGTTATTTCGTTTACAAAAATAATGTAATTTCTCTTATTTTAAGACTTGCAAGCGATGCACATATAACAATTGAAGAAAAACTGACAAAAGAATGGTATGGTCAACTTTGCAATTTTGAAAAACATCCTGAAATGACAGATGAAAATGCATTCAATAAAAAACTTGAAGAGGAAACTGCGATTGAATCTCCAATTTTGTATGCACTTCTTAATGCAAATTTTCTTCCAATACTAAACTTGGAAATTAAAGAAAAATCAAATGCTATAACACAAGGAAATCTTTTTAATGGCGATAAATTAATGCCTTATGATTCAATACTTCAACTTAGCAGAAATACAATTCTTGAAAATGCAAAAATTATGCTTCCGGTTTGGTACACAATTCCAATTGTTTCTTGGATTATTGCACTTTTTACTAAACAAAAAAAGAGAAATTCAAAAAAATCTTTGCAGAAAAATAATCAAAAACAAAATATTTCTTCTTCAATTGAAATTGAAGAAGAACAACCAAAGACAACAAAAAAAGCGATTTCAAAAAAAGATGCGCTTATCAAGGTGGCAAAAGAAGTTGAACAAGCTTTTGTTCCTGAAGGTTCTACACTCGAAAATGAACTTGCTAGCACACGAAAACAATGGAATAAAATGATTACAAAACAGGCAAATAACAATCTAACAGAAGATGTTAATTCTCTAATACGTGATTATATGCGAAAAGTTTTAAGAACTCTTCCTATAAAAAGTTTTACTCCAGAGAGAATTCATGAATTAGCCGTAACACTTGTTGAAACTCCTAATATGCAAAAAATTACAGAACATGATGCTTTGCTTGAATATACGCAACTTTATATAGTTTATCTTGTAAAAAATATGTAATTTTTTATTTTTTTAGTCGAAAAAAACAAAACAAAAAATATGTTATTGGTGAGAGAAATTTCTCTCACCATTTTTTTGCCCGGCCGGCAAAATCAAATATTAGAGAGGTTTTATATGAATAACATTAATTGTCTTATTGTTGAAGGAAATATTACTCGCCTTCCTGAATTCAAAACTACAACTCATGGCTATCCTATTTGCAAATTGCCAATTGCTGTAAATCACTATTACAAAAAGGCAAATACAAATGAATATGTAGATGAAGTTTCGTATTTTGATGTGGAAACTTTTGGTAAACTTGCAGAAATTTGTGCTAAGTTCAGCCAAAAAGGTCGAGGAATAAGTGTCGTTGGAAGAATTAAACAAAATCGATGGAAAAATGATCAAGGAAAGCCGCAAAGTAGAATCACCATTGTTGCAGAAAAAGTTGAATTCAAACCAAGAATTAATGGAAACATAGAAACTGCATTAGATGAAAATGTTTGCGAAAAAGAAATTCAAGAAAAGCAAAATCTTGCAGAAGCAGCTTTAGCATCAACAAACATAGATTCTGAAACAACAGTTTTCTAAACTAAAATTGGGCTGTCCGTGCTTTTTGGACAGCCTCATTTAGTAATACACACTATTTGCGTTTACGTTTTTTATTTGACTTGTTTGAAAAACTTCTACCTTTCTTTCCAAAATCACGCTCAGTTTTTTTAAGATTTTCAAGTTCCTGACGACGTTCATCTGCTGCACGATAATTTTCAAGTTTTTCTGGACTATAAAATCCATCTTTCCAATTGAATCTTGAAGTTCCTGGAAGAATTTGTTTTTTTAACAACGCTTGATAAACTTGCTTAAAATGCGTTTTTTGAACTTTAGTCTTTGAAAAATCAATTAGTATTCTTTTAAAGCCGATACTTGCAAGAAAATCAACTTTATCAATAATTGAAAAAGGAGTTTCAGGCATTACAAAAGAACCATCTGGTGTAGAATTCACTTTAAAACTAACATCTTCTTTGTCAGAAAAAAAAGTAAAATCGTAAGATTTAGGCAATTTAAAACGAATTCTAAACAAAGCTGGATATGCAAACACAGGCACAAGAACTCTTTGTCTAAACTGCATATCATAAGTATCTTCGAGGTTATGACGAGAATTTTCGTAAGGAGAAATAAAAGTGCCAATATTTTGATTTTCAAGCCAAGATACTGCCCAGCGATTAAAAGTATAAAGATAAGGACCAGCAATAATATTAACGCCTTTTCCTTTTAGAATAGAAATATGAGCAATATTATTTGCAACAAAAGATTTAAATCCAATTTCAATAAGTCGATTTAAAGTTTCTCCTAGTGAAGATTCAATTCCCTCTGGACAAAAAGGATCAAGTGAAATAATTATCTGTTTTTTACTTAAAGGCAAAATTGTCTTTTGATTAACAAGATTTTTTATTGTCGTTTGATTTAGTTCAAGAATTATACGAACAGGATGTCCTGATTGTACAATAAATATATCTTCAATCGATGAAACTTGAATGTAAATGCCTTCCGGAAAATAATTTAATTCATTTTTGGAAACTGGCGTTAAATCAAGAATCGCAAGTTGTTCATCACC
The DNA here is from genome assembly GCA_964582685.1 of uncultured Treponema sp. Classification (GTDB taxonomy): domain Bacteria; phylum Spirochaetota; class Spirochaetia; order Treponematales; family Treponemataceae; genus Treponema_D. Next base: position 3,614 of record CAZOTD010000009.1, read on the forward strand.
AGGCTGATGAGAATATTTACCAATTTCATTTGGAAGAACATGCGGATAGCGCTTTGACATTGATTTAGTTTGTAAAAGATAAACGCTATCACCTTGAGAAAATTTTGCAGGAATATCAATCCAGCGATTTTTTTTGTCATCAATATCAAGAAATCTTATTTTATGACTTTCTCTGCCAGTGTCATCTTTTTTATGAAGTCGAATGGAATCTCCAGGATCTGGTTCATAAGCTCCACCTTTTAAAAGTGCCATTTTAAAATCTTGAGGACCAGGACGAGTCATATCGATTTTTCCAAGATAGATTCCAGTTCCGCCAGCTTGTTTAGGATTTAAAACAAGTTCTCCAGCGTTATTCACTCCATCTTCTATTGTTTTAAAATTATACCAATAAGAAGTTTTATTCCTTGCAAAATCAGTTGAAAGCATTCTTTTGGCAGCGGCAACTGCTTCTTTTTTATTTTCCTGATAGTGATCTATTAAATAACGGTAAGCAGAAACAACGCTACCGACATATTCTGCGGATTTCATTCGTCCTTCAATTTTAAAACTTTCAACGCCAGCTTCGATAAGTTCCGGTATTTGTTCAATAAGTTGAAGATCATTTGGAGAAAAATAATAACCTTGATCTATTCCACCTGGAACTTCGGCAGTATAAAAACGGCGACACGCTTGAGTACACATTCCACGATTCGCTGATTTTCCACCAAGAAAACTTGAAAAAAGACAAAGCCCTGATTCACTCACGCAAAGAGCACCATGGACAAAAACCTCAAGTTCTGCATTAGTTGCTGCTTTTATCGCCTTCACTTCTTCAAGACCAAGTTCACGAGCAAGAACAACTCTTTTTACACCTTCTTTGCTTAGAAGATTTGCAGCGCTTGCACTTTCAACATTCATCTGTGTGCTTGCATGAAGTTCAAGCTTTGGAAAAAATTCCTGACACATTCTTATAATTGCATAATCTTGAATAATAAGTCCATCAGGACCAATATTATTCAAATATGCAAGAAATCTATAAAGCCGTTCAAGATCGCGCTCTTCACTTACAGTATTAACAGTTACATAAATTTTTTTATTTTTCCGATGAAGCGCATTTACAGTCGCTTCAAACTGATTCCAAGCGAAGTTAGTTGTTCTAAGTCGGGCATTAAAACTTTTTAATCCCAAATAAACTGCATCGGCACCTTCACCGATTGCAGCATCTAATGATTCAAGATTTCCTGCTGGAGCTAATAATTCTGGCATGACAAAAGTTTAGCATAAACTGTTTTTATTTTCTAGACAATGCAAGTTCCAAATTAAATTCATTTTATAACTAAATCTTTGACCTTCAAATTTTAAATTCAAAATCCGTCGGTTGAAACTTTTCAACATATGAAAACTTTCAAAACGTAATAAGGCAAAGATTAGATTACCATTTGTTTTGTCGGCCTGGCGTCATTTTTGTTTTTGTAGTTCCAATCCAACAATTCGAATTGTTTGGTAACTTTTGAGTGTCAGTTAATTGACTTATATTTTTTCTTGAAATGTAACTTGTTGATTTTCTTTGCATACTGAAAACTGCGTCACCAGGTGCTCCTTGCGTATCCCAAATTCCATTTTGTGTACAAAGTTTTGCAAATGAATTAAGATTTTCTGTTTTCCATTCTTCACACGAAAGAGCATAATCTTGTTTACAATACATCACACAATCAAGAAGAATATCATTTGCCATATTTTTTAGAATTACGATTTCGGCTGTAGAATTTAAAACGCTTTGGGAATTTTCAATCCAAATATCACGAGCCCCAGAAACAGAACCAGGTGCTTTTGACAAAGATAAATTATTTTCAGTTTCGTTAATAGCATTTTGATGACTTTTTCTAAGATGGACAACAATATATTCGCCAGCATTAACTTCAGCTGCTGGAAGATTAAATTCCCGTCCATCACTTGCGCTAATTATTGAAAGTCCAAAAAGATTACCTGAAGTTATTGCATAAAGTTCAACATATTCAGATATTTCATCTTTTTTTGAATAAGATTCATTTACTTCAGAAATAACAATATTTGGAAAATGGTCGTTTTCCCCAAAAAATGGAAGTGCAAAAGAAAGACTTGAACCTTGTTCATTGCGCACAACAGAATAAAGTTCGTAATATTTTCCAATTCTTGTTTTTTGAGTCAAATTATATTCTATTGAAAAATCATTTTGACCTTGAGTACAATTTATTGCAATTTTATTTTCTGCTTCTAAAAAATTCTCAATTGAAGAAATTGTATCTTCAGATTTATCAGATTCGACGGCGAAACTTTGTTCAACATCTACTTTTGATGTAAAATTAACGGTTATTTTATTTCCTTCAACTTTATAACTTTTAATTTTTGGCGACATAGAATTTTGCGTTATAAGTGTAATTCCTTCTGGCGTAATATGGCACGAGGAATTATACATACAAATTATTACAATTCCTGTAATCCCAATTGCTTGTAAAATTCTTTTAATATTTTTCTTTATGATTTGATTCATAATTTCCTCCGTTAAAGATTTTGAAAGATTTTAAAAATAAATTTTGGCAATTATGAAAAATTGTTTTAAGCGATTTTCCAATTGCTTGTTAGAATATCATTCTTTTTAATTTGATTTTTTTCCTTGAAAAATGAAAAAAATGTTTGCATTAATAATTCATTTTAACAATTTTGCCTTAGAAAAGTGAAAAAATCCGCCGGCAGAACCAGCGGATTTTCCAAAACTATTAAGGAGGTTTTAAATCTTTGCAATATTGTCAAAGATTTTTGGAGAAAATACTTTTTATTATCTTTCGTCGATATCGACCGGAGCCGATAATCGCTTAGTTTCTACCATATAGCGCACAGATACACCTGAAGCATCTTCAATTGTTTTTTCTACAACAAATACAATGCTTTGTTTATCTTTGCTTGATGCAATTCTAACAATTCGATATTTTGTTACATTTGGTCGTTTAACAGAAGGTGTTCCTGCTTGATAGCTAAGTTTTAAATTTTCGTTTTTATCAAAAACTTTTACATCAATATAAAACGAAGATTTGCCAGTATAAAATGTAGGAACAAGTTTTACATGATATGTGTATTCACTTTCTTCAAAGCTTTTAAACACAATTTCATCAACAGCACCTTTTGCCTCTTCTTCCATTACATATAAAACATCTTCAGGTTGCGGAATGTAACAACCAAATTTATTAATTTCTGAATAATTTTTTGCATATAATTCTTCAAAAAGCATTTTACTTGGTTTTGTAAAAGATTTATCTTTTGATTTATAAACTTTGCCTGGAACAAACTCATTTTTTGCGACATCTACAGTGTATATTTCTCCATAAGGAACGAATTTCTTGTCTTCTTTTCCATATTCAGCAAAAATATAATTCTTTCCATCTTCTGAAAATCCAATTTCATAAAACACAGCGACATCGCCAGCAAAAATTGCTAAACTAAAAAAACAAAATGTTAATATACCAAGAATAGTTTTTTTCATAATTCTTACCTACTTTGAAATAAGTTTTACGATTTAAATATCGGAATTTTTGCTGTCGACTTTACTATTATTTCTTTTACTTATAGAATTATAATATGACATTAAAAACTCGCAATCGTTCGATATTCTTTTTTATTTGCTTTTCGCTAATTTGTTGCTGTCTTTCTTTTGCTCTTTTAATTTCTAGAATTTCAAATGGAAGTTTTGAACAAATTTTTGGATTTAAGTTTTTATCTCCACATAGCATTACTTTATTTTCCCCTTCGGATACTTCTGTAATTTTTGCACTTTTGGCGTTACAAGTTTATATTCCTATAACTGCATTTTTTTTATTTTTTAATTTTGAAAAAACTCAATCAACTTTAATTATTTTGTTTACAGTTTTTCTTCTTGGATGCCAATTTCAACTTTCGAAACTTGTAATTGGTTTGATGAATTATAAAATTAATTTTTCATTTGAATATCTTATTCTTGGAAAAATTTCCATTATGGGAAAATTGATGGCAATCGCAAGTTTTTTTCTTATATCGTCAGAAGCAAAAGATTCGAAAAAATTGAATATTGATAATGATATTCTAATTCTTTTAGTGATTTGCTTAGTGATTACACTAAGTATTCCACTTAAAACAGGAGAACCTACAAACAATTTCGAAATTACTCCAGGATATCTTTCAATTTTAAATGTTCTTTCGCTTACAACAATTCTTCTTACAATAATTACTTTCATTTTTTCATACCAAGAAACAGAAGATTTTTCGATGATAAAACTTTTGATTGATTCTTGCTTGATTATTGCAGGATTTTTTATTCTAACAAGTACAGTTTTTTTATGGCAAGTAATAATTGGAATTATTCTTTTAGTTGTAGGAACTTATATGCTTTTTAGAACTCTTCACAAAATGTATCTTTGGTCGTAATTAATTCTTAATTAAAACAAGAACGATGCAAATAAAGAAACAAGAACTGGAATTACAAAATTGTCAAAATCTCTCATTGGAAGCAATTCAATAAACATTGCTACCAATGCAATAATAAGGCTATCAAAAACTTGATTACAAACAAAAAATGTAGAAACAAAAACCGCAAAAAAACAAGAAAGTGCACCAGCACAAGTTTTTCCTCCAGACAAAGGAATTTTGACAGTTCCAAAAAGTTTTCCGCATATACTAGCAAGTCCATCACCAAATGCAAGAGTTAAAATTCCAACAGTAAAATCTTTTTCAGGAAAACAAAGGCTTGCAACAATTATTCCAAGAACAAGAGTTACAGGCCCAAGAACAAATTTGCCTTGATCGCGTTTTCGTGCTGCAGTTTTTGTAATAAACGAAATAAGTGGAATTTCAATTCCTTTTAACCGGAGAAGTTCTGCGGCTGTGTATCCACAAAGAGCAAGCGCAAGAAGAATTTCTGTAATCCAGTAAAAGTTTTTTAATAACAGTGGAACAAAAGCTGTACATAAGTGAATTGATTTTCTAAAAAGTTCCTTTGTAAGAGATACTTCGTTTTGTTTTTTAATTATTCCATTTGAAAGACAAAATAGTTTCACTAAAATTCACCAGAATACAAAAAATAATTATTCAAGGATTTTCTCATTTTCAAGAATCCTTGGAATATCTGTATAAATTGCAGGTTCATAAGTTCTTATTGGACTTGTTACATACTTAATATTTTGTTCTGCAAGATTCGTTCCTCCAAGTCGGACAAAAGAAACTGGATTTCTTGTAAGTGCGTCCCATGCTTTTAGCGAATTTTGAAAGTTAAAAATACTTTGTCCATTCATAGAACTGTTGCCGGTTTGACGGGCAAGTCTAAATTGTGAAACACCAAGATTATTTGTTGCTTTCATATATGTCTCAACAAGTTCTGTATCGTCTTCATTTACTTGCGGAAGAATAATATCACTTTTTGCAATTTTTAGATTAAGAAAATCAACTAATCGCTCGTAATATCCAGCACTTGCATAATTGTCATCTCTTAAAGAAAGTGTATTTCCCAAAGCAAGTAAAATATTTGAATCGTTTATTTTATCTTGAGAAGCAATTCTGAAATTATTAAATGCAGCATCATATTCTTTATTTCCATATTGAATATATCCGACTCGATAACGCACACTTGAATTATCATTTTTGTTAGCAATTGCATTCTCGTAATTTCGTTGGGCATTTTCAAGATCTCCAGAAATAAAATAATCAAGATCTGCCATGTCGGAATACATAATGCCAACATTTTTATCACTTTCAAAACCACTTTCAAGTTTTTTTTGTTCGAACAAATTAATTCCAGAAGTCAAAGTTTCTTGAGCAAGAATATAATCTTTGTTGTAAATGTATTCTTCTCCAAGCAATCTGTATGTATTTAATTGTTTGTAAACATCACGTGCTTTCATATGTCGAGTTTTTTCAAATAAATTAATTGTTCGTTGTAATTCAATATTTGCGTTAGTGTGATCACTAGAATAAACATAATAGCGAGAAATATTGTATCTAGAAATTGGATTTGACGGATCTTGTTCACATGCTCGAACAAGCATACTGTGAACATCTTCAATTGAGGAGCGAAGATATTCTTCTTGCGGAGAAAGATCTCCATAAAGTTTATCCATAAGATAGCCTGACATTTCTGTCCAATCGGCTGCAGACAAAGATTTTGGTTTTGGATAAAAAATTTCTTTATCAACGAGAACATCTTTTAAGCTATCAGTTCGTACATGGTAGCGCATAAGTCTTGAAAGATAAATATTTTCTGCACCATAATTTTGAATTAGGAATGAATATTGCTCATACGCATCAGAGAATTTTGAAGAATCTTCTTCAGTTGCCCATTCAAGAAAAACATCTCCAAGAAGCAAAAGTGCATCAGGATCATTTATATGATAGTAAAGAACTTCCCGACGAAGAATATTTTCTGCTTTTGAATAATTCGCAAGATCATCAAGTTCCATATGAACATAATCAAGCCCACCTTGTTTATCATGATTAAAAATCTTAAGAATATTCTTGTACATATCTTCTGCACGATCATATTGATTATGTTCTCGATAAGCATTTGCATAACGGAAAAACCATTTTTTCTTAATTCTTAATTCACACGCACTATTGAACATTGTTTCGCTTTGTGGATATTCATTATTTTGAATAAGTGCGTATCCTTGTTTGTAATAATTCTCTGCTTTGATAGGTTTATAAATAAATTCAATTCCAAGATAAACTGAACAAAATCCGAGCAAAAAAATGAGAATTCCAATAATTATAGCAGGAATAATTCTGTTTCTTAATTGATATTGAATCGACTGTTTATACGCTGCATATTCTTCGGCTGTTCGTCGTTCAAAATCTCTCGGAACAGAAAGTTGAATGTCAAGCAATTTTTCAAGATGAGAAGCAAGTTGTCTTGCAGGAATTTTCTTTAAAATTTTGTCAATTACATCAAAAATTACATCATCTGTAAATTCATTTTTAACAACGAGATCTTCGACAGCAATTCTAACATTGAGAGGATAAGTTTTTAGATTTTCCTTAAAACGTTTATATTCTGAATCTGTTAATGTATTCTTTTTTCCTTCTTCTGCTTTTTTAGTTGGAATTTGTGATTTTATACGCCCAGATTTATCAAACGGATTTGCATCAGCGTCAGTGTAACCTTCAATCTCAAAATCAGGTTCTCCCATATTTTCAAAATCACTATCCGATGCAGAAGTATTATTAAGTTGACTGTCTGTATCTTGAATATTAAAGTCAGGCATTCCTGAATTGTCGCTTTTAGAAAAATCTACGCCATCCATTTCAGATGTATCAAAAACTTCTGGGGTAACATTTTCATCAAGATTTTCGGGCATTGAACCAAAATCATCAAGTCCACTTGTATCAATTGGATCAAATCCAAAATCACCAGATGTAGGAATTTCATCTTGAGTTGAAGATACGTCAATTGAAGAATCTGAATCTTTAGGTTCAGAATTTAAATCTTGTACACCTACGTCTTGAGGCTCTACACTTAAATCTTGTAAATCAAAATCTTCTAGTTCTGAAGGCACATCATTGGAATTTGAAGTTTCAGAACTAGGTTCAACTGATTGGTTTGATTTTTGAATTCCGTCTTTTACAGAATCGCCTGGAATTTCATTAAATTCGTCAGGCAAATCATCATTCATATCTATTGAATCGCCAGTAAAAGCAAAATCATCGTTTGCATCTTGCGTTATAGGAGAAACTGAACTTACATTTTCATTTTGAAAATCATCTGCAGATTCTAAATCAGAAATATCATCAACTGGCTCAAAATCAGAAGAAAAATCAACTTCAGAAGGTTGTGAAGTTTGCGTTTGTTCTGCCGATGTTTGCGGTTGCAATTCTGAATCTGATTCATCTATTGTTTGCGGTTGCAATTCTGTTGGTTGTTCAAAATCTTCTGGTAATTCGTTTTGTGATTGGGATTGCGACTGTGCTGGTTCATCTTTTTCTTTAGATTCATCTGAAGATTCGGGTTCTGAAAAATCTTCAGACGGCATACTTAAAAGTGCATCTAAATCCATATCCGCAATTGAAGGCTTCTCTTTTTTTGGAGGTTCTGGAGGTGGCTCAAATGCAGACAAATCAGGAACGCTATCATCTTCTGTAGCGACAGGATTCAATAAACTAGAAAGATCTGGCTCTGAAGGTTGTTCTGATGTTGGCGTCGAATTTTGATTTTCTGAAAGAATAGAATCAAGGCCGCTTGTTGCCGCCGTAAGTGCTTCTTGTTCAGATTGTGAATCTTGTGTATCATCAAAAATTTCGTCATCGGGATTTTCTGGCATTCCAAGAACAAAATCTTCTGAATCATCAATATCTTGGACAGTTGGAGGAATTGTTGCAACAACTGGCTTTTCGCCACGTTCCGCACGCAACTTTGACTCATTTCCCAATGAGAGTATATCTTCGCTTAATTTTTTTAATTGATTTAAACCCGGCATAAATTAATATTCTTTCCCCAAAATCAACGAAATAAATTCCACAAATTTATTATATCATTATTAACGACATTTGTCAGTTATTTATTTAGATTTTATATATTCACCTCAAAATTTTAGAAGATTTGCAAACAAAATATTCTAATCTGTAAAAACTAAAATACCGATATTCAAAATATGAAAAAACTTTTTAAAATTATTCTGATAGCAAATATTTTATTTAATTTAGTTTCAGTATTTGCACAAAAATCAGAACAAGATGAAATGCCAAACTTTGTTTTTCCTTACGAATATCGAGTAGCATTTTCCGAAATTGAAGGCGTTAGTGCTCCTTATCAAAAAGATGATTATATTATTTTTACAGAATATGATGGTCCTCGCACTATTGGCATTGTATTTGATTTTGAAGATTACAAAACAATTCATAATTTTATGCGTAAAAATGTAACCGATATGGATAATAACATAATTGACAGTTTTTATTTTTACATTCTGGAACTTCCAAAAAATCTTGAATCTATTTCCTATCGATTAATTATTGATGGAATTTGGACAACAGATCCTCAAAATCTAAATTCATTTTACAATCCTTACACAGGAATAAAAGTCTCAACACTTGATATAAAAAACAATCATATCAACGAAACTCAAACAACAGACAAAGGAGTTCATTTTATTTTTCAAGGGGAAAGTGGACTTAAAGTCAGACTTGGAGGGACTTTCACAAATTGGGATTCCTGGATTTATGAATTAACAGAAACAAAACCCGGTTACTATGAAATATATCTTCCACTGCCAGAAGGAACTTATTATTACGCATTTTATGCAGGAACAAAATCATTTGTTGATAAAACAAATCCAGAACGTGCTTGGTCTATCGATGGACGAGAAGCGTCAAAAATTATTGTAAATTAGCAAAAAATGCAAAGCATAAATTAAAATTTAAATTTTCCACCCAATTTAGAAAAATCAAAATTTTCCATACCTTGCATTGCCCCCATATTTGAACCTGCAAGTTGATTCATAAATTTTGCTTGCATTCCTTTGTTGCGCGTAATTTTTTTCATCGTGAGTTTTGTTTTTTCAAACTGTTTAAGAAGTTTATTAACTTCTGCAACAGAAGTTCCTGAACCTTGTGCAATTCTTTTTCTTCTTGATGGACCAATAATTAAGTGGTTTGCTCGCTCTTTTTTAGTCATAGATTGAATTATTGCTTCTTGGCGCTTAATTGAACTTGTATCAAAATCTCGCCCTTGCATCGCATTTGCCATTCCAGGCATCATTTCCATAATCGATTGCATTGAACCCATTTTCTTAACTTGCTGAAATTGAGAAAGCATATCGTCAAGTGTAAATTCATTGCGAGCCATTTTTGCTTCGAGTTTTTTGGCTTGTTCAATATCAACTTGTTCTTGTGCTTTTTCAACAAGAGAAACAATATCGCCCATTCCAAGAATTCTGCTTGCAATTCGTTCTGGATGAAAGATTTCAAAATCTTCAGTTTTTTCTCCAGTTCCAATAAAAAGAATTGGCTTTCCAGTAATTGTTTTTAACGAGAGAGCTGCCCCTCCTCGTGCATCAGAATCAAACTTTGTCAGAATTACGCCTGTAAGTCCAAGTTGCTCATCAAAAGATTTTGCAATATCAACAGCATTTTGTCCTGTCATTGAATCTGCAACAAGCAAAACTTCATCAGGATTTACACTTTTTTTAATACTAACAAGTTCTGCCATCATTTCTTCGTCAATCTGAAGACGACCTGCAGTATCAAGAATAATTATATCGAAACCATTTTTCTTAGCATAATCAATTGCATTTTTTGCAACACGAACTGCATCTTTAGTTCCTTCTTCCTTATAAACTGGAACATCAATTTTTTGCCCAAGAATACAAAGTTGTTCAATTGCAGCTGGACGAACAAGATCGCACGCAACAAGAAGTGGACGTCTTCCATCTTTTTTTAATTTTGCGGCAAGTTTATGACTGGCAGTTGTTTTTCCAGAACCTTGCAAACCAAGCATTAAAATAACAGATTGCGTATCAGGACCTTTTAATTTGAGATCAGTTTTTGTATCACCAAGCATTGCAACAATTTTATCATTGATAATTTTTATAAATTGTTGTCCTGGATCAACAGCTTTTAATACTTTTTCACCTTTTGATTCTTCAATTGTGGAATTTACAAATCTTCTTACAACACGAAGATTAACATCGGCTTCGAGCAAAGCCATTTTAATTTGCTCAACAGTTTCTTCGATGTTTTTTTCTGTAATTTTAGATTTACCAGAAAGGGAACGAATAATACTTCCAAATGTATCTGTTAATTTTTCAAGCATTTGTAACTCCAGAAATTAGCGTTTTACTCTTTTTTTTAGTTTCAAAAGTTCAATTAAAAATTCTTCCGGTTCAATTTCGCGATTGAGAATTCTATAAAGTCCATCACAAATAACAAGTTTGAGATTAAGTTTAGTTGAGATTTCATGAACATATTTACAAGCGATTGCTCCTTCTGGAAGATAGCCAATTTCCGAAATGCGTTCAATTAAATCGTCCAAATTCTTGAATTTTGATAAAATATCTTTTTTTATAAGATCTTGTCCAAAACGACGATTTCTTCCATATTTACTTTTACAAGTAACATCTAAATCACCAACACCAGCAATCGAAGTAAAAGTTTCAGAATGTGTTGCACCAAGTGCAAAACCAAACTGTTGAATTTCGTTTAAACCAGCTGCAAGCAAAAGACTTTCAGAATTATCACCAAATGTATCAGAAGTTTCAGAAATTGCATCACAACAACCGTAAACAACAGCAATGACGTTTTTTACAGCAGCACAAACTTGGACGCCGATTACATCAAGACTAGAATATGCTAAAAGACCAGGAACTCTCATAAGTTCTCTAAAAATAATTGTGTTCTTTGGATTTTCGCAAGCAGCAATAAGTCCAGTTAATTTTCCCATAGCAACTTCTTCTGCATGACTTGGTCCTGAAATATAAACTGTTTTGCCTTTATAAATCCCTGGCAAAACATTTTCAATAGTTTCAAGACAAAGTTTTGGTCCATATTTTGTCGGAACAAATCCTTTTGTTAAAACTCCAATATATGTTTCACCTTCTGCAATATTTGGAATTGTAACAATTTTTTTTACTGTAGAAGCAAGGTAAAGCGATGGACTTGCAAAAATTAAAAAATCTTTATTTTTAGCAACTTCTTCAAGATTAGAAGAAGCATCAATTTTTTCTGAAAGTTTATAACCTGGTAAGAATTTTTTATTTTCGTGCTCATTGTTAATTGAGTCTACGACTTCTTGTTCGAGCGCCCATAAAGTTACTTTATGTCCGCCACGACCTAATGCTTGTGCAAAACCAGTTCCCCAAGCACCAGCTCCAATTACTCCGACAGATTTAGAATTCATTACAAACCTCCAGAAAATGTTGCTACCATTTCAACTTATCAATTATAGTTCAATTATAAAATGTCAGAATTATTATCATTCCAATCAATGATTTCTTCTGGCTTAAAAAAAAGATTAATTTCGCGTTCTGCATTTTTATCACTGTCAGAAGCGTGAATTACATTAAACTGCGTATGAAGACAAAAATCTCCACGAATAGTTCCTGGCGCTGCATCTGAAGGTTTTGTAGCACCACAAAGTTTTCTAACTAAAGCAACACAATCTTCACCCTGCCATACCATAGCGATAACAGGTCCAGAAGTAATATAACTTGAAAGTTCATTAAAAAAAGGCTTTTCTTTATGTTCCAAATAATGAAGACCTGCTAAATCATTTGAAATATTCATCATCTTAAGCCCTACAAGTTTAAGTCCTTTTCTCTCAAGGCGACTAATTACCTCACCAACAATCCGGCGATTCAATACACCTGGCTTTAACATACTAAAACAACGTGTTTCCATAATTGATTTAGTATAAAGGAATTTTGTGCTAAGTTCAAGTCGCGTGTTGCAAGATGCGCGTGTTGCCAGTATTGCCAGTTCGCGTGTTGCAAGACATTTGTTAAGACTGTACGTTCTTGTAAAAACATTAGAAGTACAAAATTTCATTTCAATTGTTGATAAAGTTTTTGAACAACTTCATCAATCACATTATCTGGCGTACTTGCACCTGCAGTAATTCCGATAGTTTCAAAATCATTAAAGAAATCAGGAATTTCACAAGCAGTTTCAATATGAATTGCATTTTTTACAAAGTGTTGTGCTTTTTGATAAAGCCGAATTGTGTTTGCAGATTTTTTTCCCCCAATGACGATAATTGCATCTACATTTTTGCAAAGTTGCTCAAGTGCATCTTGGCGTTTTTTTGTAGCGGGGCAAATTGTATTTATTACTTCAAGGAAACAAATATTATCTTTTAGAAAAATTGAAATTTTTTCAAACTCTATAGGGCTAAAAGTTGTTTGAGACAATAAAAGAAATTTTTCGTTAGTGGATTTTTCAAGTTCTAAAGATTTTAAGAGTGATTTTGCTTCGTTTAAATTCTGAATACAAAAAAACTTTCCTACAGAAAATCCCCGTATTCCTTCAACTTCGGCATGACCTTTATCACCAGCAAGAATAATTGTGTAACCTTTAGAAGAAAATTCTGCGACGCGATTTTGGCTTACAGTAACACGAGGACAAGTTGCGTCAATTATTACTGCGTTTTGATTTTCAAGAAGGCGTCGAGTTTTTGGACTTATTCCATGTGCACGAATAATGACAACCGAGTTAGAATCAATTAACGAAATATTTTCTTCTTCAATAATATTCAAACCTTTTTGCGAAAGGTCTTCAAGAGCAACTGTATTATGAATTAAAGGACCGAGTGAATAAATTGTTTTGTCTTTATATTCTTTTAGGGCAACTTCTGCACTTTCGACTGCACGACGAACTCCCATACAATAACCGAGAGTATCTGCCTTGATTACTTTCATAATAATAGTTATACATTTAAATAAAAAAAAAGTCATTGCAGATAACTACAATGACTTTTTTATTTCAAATTAAGTTTATTTGACAGTAGGTTCTTTTTTTGCAAAAGCATGAAGTCCATAAGATGGTTTCCATTTTCTGCGAACAAAAGAAATAAATCCACTTGAAATAAATAGCGAAGAATAACATCCACTTACAAGACCAACAATTAATGCTAATGAAAAATCTTTGATAGTTCCAGTTGTAAAAATAAAAAGTGAAATTACAGCAAATAAAGTTGTAATTGTTGTAATCAAAGATCTGCTTAATGTGTCTGTCAATGACTGATTAAGAATTTCATCGAATGTTTTAACTTCAAGTTTTGTAACATTTTGTCGAACACGGTCAAGAATAACGACAGTATCATTAATTGAGTAACCGATGATTGTAAGAACTGCCGCAATTGTTGTTGTGCTAAATTCAATTTGAAATATAGCAAGGAATGAAAACATAATCAAAGCATCATGAATCAACGCAATAATTGCTCCCAAAGCAAAATCCCAACGGAAACGAATTGTAGCATAAATCCAAATACAAAGCATAGTTCCAAGTAAAAGAAGCAAAGACTGCATAGCAAGAGAATTTGAAAGTTGAGAACCGATAAAATCAGTTTTAAGTATTTCAAGATTTGTTGCAGAATATTTGTTCTCAAGTGCGGAATTAATTGAATCAAGGATTGAACTGCTTTCTGCTTCAACTTCAGCACCAACACGAATTTGATAGGCACTAAAATCATCAGAACCAATTTTTTTTACAGAAACTCCAGGAATTCCTGAAAGTACAGAACGAATTTCTTCTACAGAAGGATTTGTTTTAATTTGAACTTCTTCGATATATCCAGCTTTAAAGTCAATGCTGAAATTGATACCGCGCGTACAAATACTGACAATTCCTATTATGATAAGGACAGCACTAAAAATAGCACAAGGAAGAAAAGCCTTACTAAATTCAATTCTCTTTTTCATTACTTAATCCTCCAACTGATGCTTATATTTTTGCTGTGAAGAACATCTGTTCCAAAGTCAAACATAAGTCTTGATACAAACAAAGCAGTAAATACAGAAGACAATACTCCAATTGCAAGTGTTACTGCAAATCCCTGAATTGAACCTGTTCCAAGAATTGAAAGGAACAAGGCTGCAATGAATGTCGTAATATTTGAGTCCATAATTGCCCAAAACGCTCCATCGAAACCTGCGTCAATTGCAGATTTGCGACTTTTCCCAAGAATAAGTTCTTCTTTGATGCGTTCAAAAATAATTACATTAGCATCGACTGCCATACCAATTGTAAGAATCATTCCAGCAATGCCAGGCAAAGTTAATGTTAAATTAAATGCAGACAATACTGAAAACAAAATATAAAGGTTAAGAATCTGAGCGACAACGGCATTAATTCCAGCACCTTTATAGTAAATAAGCATAAATACAATGATAAGTGAAAGCCCAATAATAAGTGCCATCATACCTTGTTTGATAGAAATCGAGCCAAGTGTTGCACCGATAATTTGTTGACTTTCAATTGTAAGAGGAACATCAAGAGATGCTGTTTCAAGAACTTTTTGAAGATTTTGCGCTTCTTGCATACCAAAACCGTCTACACGAACTTGACCTCCTGGAATTGCACTTTTGATACTTGGAGCCGATTTAATTTTGTTATCACTGATAATTGCAAGCCGCTTACCGACATTCTTAGCAGTTACATCAGCAAAAATTACGCCACCGTCATAATCAAGAGTAAGGTCAACGCCAGTTTTTCCCATCTTGTCTTTAGAAATGTTTACAGTTTTAATATGTGTTCCATCAAGAGCAATTTCTTTTTTTACAACCATCCATTGCACAAATTGATCAAGTCCATATTCATCTTTATCGTAATAGCCAAGAACTTCGCAGTCATCAGGAATAATTGAAGGCTCAAGCAGTTTTCCATCAGCTTCAATAGTTGAATTAGGATGATTTTGATAATATTCATAAAACGCTGTGTTTGCTTCGTCATCAACAAGGCGGAAATTCAAAATTCCTTTGCCTTGAATAATTGCATTCATTGATTCATTTTGACCAGAACCTGGAATTTCAATATAAATTCTGTCTTCACCTTGTTGACGAATTACAGGTTCTGACAAACCAAATCGGTCAATGCGACTTGTAATAGTTTCAATTGCAGTTGCCATTGCTTGCTGTTTAAAATAAGCAATTTCGTTAGCACTAAGATCATCACCTTTTGCTTTGAGCGCTGCGTCAAGATCGGCTCGAATAATGACATTAACGCCTCCTGCAAGGTCAAGACCAAGTTTTACAGAATTTGCATAATTATTTTTGTCTTTGAGAATTCGTTCGCGATAGTGCTCTTGGAACAAAGAAATAAGGTTATTATGAATTTGAGTAGCCGCTTCGTTTTTTTGTTCCTCTGTATTAGAATTATATCCGAAACAAAAGCCTCGAAACAAATCACCCATGTTCATTTTAGAAGGAATATCGTATTTAAAAGTTTTATAATTTTCCTTTGATTTAGAAACTAACCAGTTATATTCAGTAGGAATTTCAGCATTAGGTGTTTTTCTTACCATATCTTCAAGATTTTCAACTGACTCTATAGCTTTTTCAATAGAACGATCTCTGATATTTTCCAATGATGTTAGAGCAATTTGCTGGTCTTCTTTTGGCGTCCGAAAATACCAAGTAATCGATGGCCAAAGACAAAAAAGACAAACGCCCAATACAACAAGGATAATAAGAAAACGATTTCTTTTTTTCATCATTTTTCTAACTCCAAGTTATTTACTTTAAATCTTTTTTAGTACGTTTTGTTTTACTTTCTGTAGGTTTTTCTTCAACTTTTTCAACTTTTTCAACTTTTTCAGTTTTTGCTGATTTTACAGTTTTAGGTGCTTTTTCTTCCTTTACAGACTCTTGCACTTTTGGAGAATTGTCGTCATTTACAACTTTAGAAATTGCTTCTTTTGTAAATTCAATTTTTGCATTGTCATCAACTTTTACAACTACAGTCGAATCTTTTACTGCAAATACAACTCCACGAATACCGCCAATTGTTACAATTTTGTCACCTTTTTTTAATGCATCAAGCATTGATTTTGTTTCTTTCTGCTGTTTTTTCTGTGGACGAATAAGAAAAAAGTAGAAAATTGCAACCATCATCACAATTGTAAATAAAAGACTAGTAATACTTCCTCCTGTTTGATTAGGAGTTTGTGTTTGCAAGAAATTTAAAAAAGACATAATTTTTCCTTCCTTAGTTTTATTTTAATTTAGATTAGAAAGAATAACATATATAATAAAACTTGGTCAATGAAAATAGCAGCAATTCGAGCAAAATTCCATAATACATTTTTTGATTAAAAACCGATAGTTGTTATTTCTATTTCTACAACTTTTTGAACTCAGTAACAAACTCTTTGTATTTTAATAATTCGCAATTTTTTATCAAGAATTTTATTTAACGAGTTGATCAAGTTCAGAGTTAAGTCTTAAATATTTTTCATTAGTTGGATTAAGAGAAACTACTTGTTTAAGATAATATTGTGCTTTGCGATAATCTTGTCTGCGATAATAAATTTCATACATTCTAAAAAGAGCATCAGAATTGCGCGGATTTGCAATAAGGCTTGAACGAAGATCTGAAAGCATTGTTGTTTCGTTTGTGGTAAGAAAACTTCGTTCATAGTAAAGAAAACTTTTCATTGTAGCAGACGGATTTGAAGAAAGCATAGAATTAACAAGTCTTGATGCATTTTGAGTTCTACCGGTAGTAATCATTACTTCTATGTAATATTGAATAGTATCCATATCATTAGGATTTCGTTCATAAAGATTTGATGCATACCGCCACGCTTCGTCATTATATTGCAAAGCAAGGCACACTTTTACATGCATTAAAATCACCGCTTGCGAAACAGCAGGATTATTTATAATTTTTTTACTAATCTCGTATGCTTGTGCATAGCGCCCTTCGTTATAATATGCTTGTACTGAATATTGAAGTCCTCTAACATCATTTGGATTATCTTTTAAAATAAGTTCTGCAAGTTCTCCACCAGTTTTTCCATTTATTCTAAGTCCCGTTTCTGAAGCAAATTGTGTGGCATAAAGAATAATGTCATAATCATCTGGATAAAGTGTTAGTGCACGCTCAATTGTAGACATTGCAGCAGAAATATTTTTATTCCATTCTTTTTGAAGTTTAGAACGCAGAAGAAGATATTCATGTTGAGTGGGATAAGATTTTGCATAAACATCAAGTAATGACGATGCTTTTAAATACTCCCCAGTTTCAACAAAAATCTTAGCACGAAAAAGAACAAATTCCAAATCAGACGGATTTTGTTGTAAAACCAAAGACGCATAAGTTTCGGCACGTGAAAAATCGCCCATTTCGTAAGATGCTGTTGCATAAAGTTTGAGCACTTGAACATCTGACGGAAATTGAATAACTAATTTGTCAAGAATATTTATAGCAGAATCATATCTTCCAAGTTTAATAAGCGTATCCGATTTTTCAGCAAGGACTTCGTAAACAATTGCATTTGATTCTGTAGCTTTATCGAATGCGGCAAGCGCTTTGTCATAATTTTTTTGCTTTTTATAAAGAACTCCAAGCAAATAATTACACAAAACAGAATCAGGTTTAATTTTAATTCCTTCAAGCAAAGCTTTTTCCGCTTTGTCATAATATTCTTGATTTGGATTTGAAGACAAAACTGCAAGAGTCGGAAGCACTGTCAGAAAAAAATCTTTTTCCCCATTTCGTTCTTCAAAATATCCGGATTTTGCAGAATCAAGAATAGCAATATAATTTGCACCAGTATTTGAAATTGAATTAAGAGCAGGAACATTTACAAGTGATTGTTGTTTTGGCCAAACTTGAGACATTATTCTTGAAGCAATATTATAGAGAACCTTTTCGCTTTCTGTGTATTCAATTGCCGCTTTGCGCATTTTGTTAAGAGCACGATTAATTGAAGCAGGAGATGCAATTTTCATATCGTCCATAATATCTTTATTAATTGAACCAAAATATTCTTGCGGATTTTTTTCAAGTTTGATAGATACAGAATTTTCAAGTCGAGAAGATGCTTCTACTACATCTTGTTCCGTTCCAGAAACATTTTGGACAGAAGTACTTTGGCAGCCTAAACTCACAAAGATGCAAATGAGAAAAGCAAAAAAAGTTACAAAAAATCCCAATGGCTTTTTGCTATTCTTCATACAATTCTTCTTCTCCAGAAAAAAGAATGGTAATATCATCAATCTCAGTTTCTTCAATTTCTTCGATTAAGTTATTTTTGTTGTATATTCCGTAAAAATAATAAGCAATAAGAATTCCACCTGCACAAAGAAAAAGAATAGGCCACATATAAATGACAAATTGTTTAAATGAAATTGGAATAACTTTTAGTGCAAACAAAAAAAATACAGTTCCTAAAACTACAAGAAAAATCGACGGAACTACATAAAGGGAACGGAGCCGATTATATCGAAAATAGCAACAAGGCAACATCGTTATACCAAACGAAATTAAAAGAAGTGGCCAATAACGAATAAAACCCTGATTTTGTTTACTCGAAAAAATAAAACAAGCACTAGTAGCAATTATAAAAATATTTAACCCAACATAGAGAAAAATACTTTTTTTAAGCACAAGCGAAAAATATACAATAACTGCTCCAATAAGCATAAAAGCAATCAAGACAAAGAGAAATCCCTCTGTCCTATGTGAGGGAAGAATAATAATATATGATAAACCAGCGAACACTAACAAAATACCAATTGCAAGAACAGTTCTGAATAATTTAATGTCGCCTTTTAACGCCATAATTTTACCACCGTTTATTATCCTTGAAAATTTTGAGAAAATACTTTAAGGATATGATATCGATATAGAATACTACAAAAAACCTAATCTTGCCAATAACAAAACAGTATGATAAATTAAAATTATGAGTTTCATAAAAAAAATTGCTATTTTTTCCACCATTTTATTTATTAG
>CAZOTD010000010.1:0-21572 GCA_964582685.1 uncultured Treponema sp.
GATTTATTTATTCATAATATTTTGAAACTTTACAATGTTCCTTATATTTCAATGTATGGATGGCTTTGTGTCGTTATTGCGTTCCTTTTTATTCTTGCAACAAGATTTTCAAAAGCACGAGCAGAAGCGGAAGATTTAAATGAACATTTGGAACAAAAAGTTAAAAATCGTACAAGAGAACTTACTGAATTAAATACAAAACTTGAAGAAATTAATGCTGAAGCAGCTCGAGATATGAAATTAGCTGTTTTTGTTCAGCAAAGTTTTTATCCACGCAAAAGTCCAAGTCTTGATGAATATGATATCGCTTTCATTTTTAAACCAATGTCTGGTGTTTCTGGAGATTTATATGACTTCTTGTATACAGGAAAAACTTTAAATGGCGTCGCACTTTTTGATGTTTCTGGTCATGGAATTTCTTCAGGCTTAGTAACTATGCTTTCAAAACCAATAATTAGTAGAGAATTTGATAATGGCATTGACGAAAATCTTTCAACCATAATGTATCATATTAATGACAAAATTTGTGAGGCAAAAGGAAATATTGAAAATTATCTTACAGGAATTTTGTTGCGATTTAATGGAAAATCTGTAGATTATGTAAATGCTGGACATCCTTCCCTTTTATTTAGAAAACGAAGTGGACAAGTTGTCGAAGTTGGTCTTCCAGATTCTTCTGCATCTGGAAGTTTAATGGGAATGCAAGGTCTTCCTGTTGAATATAAAACTATAAGATTTAATATGCAAAAAGATAACGCTATTCTTCTCTATACGGATTGCTTACAAGAAAGTCGTAATTCAGAAGGAGAAGAATATACACAAAATCGTATAATTGAATCTTTTGAAAAAGCCGATTCTTCAAGTGCTAAAGGGAAACTCGACACAATCTTGAAAGATTTTGATAATTTCACAAAAGATGTTCCTCTAAAAGATGATCTTACAGTAATTGTAATTGTCAAAAAATAAAATTATATAAACTTTCCAATTTGAAAAATTGTAGTCAAAAAAAACAGTAGAAAAAAAGTGATTTTCTACTGTTTTTTAATTTGAATTAAAGGTTAAAAATCATACTTTAGAAAACTACAACAACTTCGCCGTTTTTATATTTTTCAGAAACCCAATTTTTTACTTTCTGACTTTTTAATGCATTCACTAAAGCAACAATTGCCTGGTCGTTTTCTCTGCCTTCTTTTACGCTAACAATATTAACATAAGGAGATTCGCTTCCTTCAACAAAAAGTCCATCTTTTGTTGCAACAAGACCTGCGGGAATTGCATAATTTCCATTGATTATGGCAGCATCAACATCAGGCAAAACTCGTGGTAAAGAAGCCGCTTCTATTTCGTTGAATTTAAGATTTTTTGGGTTTCTTTTTACATTTACAGGAGTTGCTTCAAGTCCTGCATTTGCATCAAGTTCAATCAAACCTGCCGCTTGCAGTAAAAGTAATGCACGTCCCTCGTTAGTTGGATCGTTTGGAATTGCAATTGTTGAACCATCTTTTAAATCTTGCAATGATGAAACTTTTTTTGAGTACAATGCAATTGGTTCAATGTGAATTCCTCCTGCCGAAACTAGATGATAACCTCTTTCTTTATTAAAGGATTCCATGTATGGAAGATGCTGAAAGAAGTTTGCGTCAATTTCTCCGTTTTCCAGTGCTTCGTTTGGAGTTACATAATCTGTAAACTCTACAATTTCAAGATTATAACCTGCATCTTTTAAATCATCTTTGATGAGATTAAGCATTTCTGCATGTGGCTCTGGAGTTGCTCCAACTTTTATGACATTAGTTTTTTTGTTGTCGCCACAACTAAAAAATGCTGTTCCAATAAAAGCACTACTGACAATAATAGAAAAAATTTTTTTCATTTTCATAATTCTCCATTTTTCATTTTAAGTTTTTGATTGATTATTAGATAATCAATTTTCAAGAAATAACATACTATTTTTGTAGGTAAATGTCAACTAGATTTAATTTTTTTTTAATTTTTTGTTTTTTATAATTGTCGCAATTTTTAATAATTGAAAAAAAATATTATCGTTTTTTCATTAATGAAGAAGAAATTTTTGTTCCAATCATTTGAATTACACCGACAAGTATTAAAATAACGACAACAGATGCAATTAGAATATTTATTCTAAAACGTTGATAACCATATCTGATTGCCAAATCACCAAGACCACCGCCACCAATTGTTCCTGCCATTGCAGAATATCCAATAAGATTTATAATAGTTAGCGTTATTCCATCGACAAGACTTGGAAGACTTTCTGGAAGCATAACTTTTATTATAATTTGCCAATTTGTAGAACCCATTGCTTTTGCCGCAAGAATAACGCCAGGATCAATTCCTTTAAGTGCAGTTTCTATAATGCGAGCAACAAATGGAGCGGCGGCAATTGAAAGAGGAACAATAGTCGCAACAGTTCCAATTGAAGTTCCAATAATTATTCTTGACAATGGCAATAAAACTATCATTAAAATTAAAAATGGAAATGACCGCAAAATATCGACTATTCGATTTAAAATTTTATTAAGCAAAGGTTTAGGCATAATTCCAGTTTCTTGTTCTGTAATGCACATCAGAACGCCAAGTGGTAAACCTAAAATTAAAGAAAACACTGTAGAAAAGAAAACCATTATTAAAGTTTCTAAAGTTGCTTTTTCAACTAAAGAAAAAATTTGTGACCAATCCATAATTTTTTAGCCTCTATTTTTGTTCTTTTGCAAGTTCAACATTGACACCCATATTTTTAAAGTATTCAAGCGTTTTTTGAATTTCTGATTTTTCGCCAGATAAATCAATGAACATAATTCCAACTTTTTCGTCATTGGACAATTTTTGAATTCCGCCTGCCCTAATATTAAACTCAACATTAAATTTTTTGCAAGCAGAACTAATCAAAGGTTCACTTGTTTTTTCACCAAAAAAACGAAGAATATATTTTCCACCAGTTTCGCTCCAACGTACAACTTGTTCGTTTTTTGAATCGTCAAAATTCAGTGTTAAGTGATTTAAAAATTCTTTTGTAACTTCAGATGTTGGATTTGAAAAGATTTCAGAAACTTTGCCAGTTTCGACGACAGTTCCATCGTTTAAAACAGAAACCAAATCGCATGCGTCTCTTACAACTTCCATTTGATGAGTTATCATGACAACTGTTAGATTCATCTTTTTTTGGATATTGCGAATTAACTCAAGAATAGAATGTGTTGTTTGAGGATCGAGAGCACTTGTTGCTTCATCACAAAAAAGAATGTCAGGATTATTTGCCAACGCTCTTGCAATTGCGATGCGTTGTTTTTGACCACCAGAAAGCGTGCTTATTGGAGCGTTTCCTTTGTCCGAAAGTTCTACAAGGTCGAGCAATTCTTTTACACGAGCATTGATTATTTTTTTTGGAACTTTACATATTTCAAGTGGATATGCAATATTTTTTGCTGCAGTTCTTGAACTGAATAAATTGAAATTTTGAAAAATCATTCCAATTCGTCGATGTTGCAAAATTAATTCTTGTTTAGAAAGATTATCTACTCTTTTAGAATCGAACATAATTGTTCCAGAATCGGGTTTTTCCAACAAACTAATAAGACGAACAAGTGTAGATTTTCCAGCACCACTTTTCCCAATAATCCCGTAAATTACATTTGACGGAATTGAAAGGCTTACATCTTTTACCGCTTGAACTTGAGAACCATTTTGATTATATGTTCGATTTATATTTTTTATTTGTATTTCCATCTTCGCTTTTTTTTATTTTTTTGTATTCTTTGTTGTAATTTTTTTTATTAGAAAAAGGCTTACAAAAAGAAGAACAAGTGCAATGCTCCAAGAAATAAGTCCAGAAATTGCAATGCCAAGATCTAGTGTAAGTCCTGCAACAAGATATGCACAAAAAGAAATAATTGCAACAAATATAGCATAAGGAAGTTGTGATTCAACGTGATTAACATGGTCACAATATGCTCCAGCTGATGCCATAATTGTTGTATCAGAAATTGGAGAACAATGATCGCCACAAACTGCTCCAGCCATACATGCAGAAATTGAAACAATTCTGATAGAGCCTGTTGGGAATGCAGCAATACAAATTGGAATTAAAATTCCGAATGTTCCCCATGAAGTTCCTGTTGCAAATGCAAGAAGACACGCAATAATAAATATGATTGCAGGCAAGAACATTTTTAATCCAGCTGCGGAACTTTGCACAACGCCTGCAACATATTCTTTTGCACCAAGACTGTCAGTCATTCCTTTTAAGGTCCAAGCAAATGTAAGAATAAGAATTGCCGGAACCATTGCTTTAAATCCATCTGGAATACATGACATACAATCTGTAAAACTAAAAACTTTTCTAAGCATATAGTAAATAATTGTAATAATCAAAGCGGCAAATGAACCAAGAACAAGTCCAACAGATGCATCGGAATTTGAAAATGATTCAATAAAATTATGATATGAACTATTTGCGACCATTATTCCATCTTCTTCAACCATTTGTGTAAAAAATCCGCCAGAATAAATCATTCCGATAACACAAAAAATAATAAGCAGTATAACTGGAAAAACTAAATCGATAACTTTACCTTTTAGATTTTCATGTTCTGTTTCTTCTGTAATATATTCAACTGCTTTTTCAAATTTTGCCATTGGACCAAATTCGAACTTCATAAATACCATTGCAAAAATCATAACAAGTGTAAGCAATGCATAAAAATTAAATGGAATCGCCTTACAAAATAAACTAATTCCATTTTCACCTTCTGTAACAAAGCCTGCAACAGCGGCAGCCCAT
This sequence comes from uncultured Treponema sp., assembly GCA_964582685.1. Lineage (GTDB taxonomy): Bacteria > Spirochaetota > Spirochaetia > Treponematales > Treponemataceae > Treponema_D. The sequence continues at coordinate 4,802 of CAZOTD010000010.1, forward strand.
GAAGAAATCGGAGCAATAATACAGACTGGAGCGGCTGTTGCGTCAATCAGATAAGCAAGTTTTTCTCTAGAAACTTTGTATTTATCTGTAACCGGTCTCATAACAGAACCAACTGTAAGACAATTAAAATAATCATCGATAAAAATCAACATACCAAGAAAAATTGTAGCAACTTGTGCTCCAACTTTTGACTTAATATGTTTTTTAGCCCAATTACCAAAAGCAGCAGAGCCTCCAGCTTTATTCATAAGAGCAACCATAATTCCAAGTACAACAAGAAAGCATAAAATGCCGACATTGTAAGAATCTGAAAGTGATTTTACAAGTCCATTATTAAAGATTTGTTGTAAAAATCCGCCAAAACCTAAGGAACCATCAAGAGCAAAAAAAGCTCCACCAATTAATATTCCAATAAAAAGTGAAGAATAAACTTCTTTTGTAATTAATGCCAATGCAATAGCAACGATTGCAGGAACAAGTGACCAAAAAGAGCCAATCATATTTTCTCCTATAAAAAATCAAAGAGGAAATATCAATTTCCGATTTGATTTTTTAGAGCGATTTTGCAAAGAAGTGAAAATCGCAAGTGATATAAAAAGTTTGAAAACAAACTTCATCGCAAAACTTAATTTGCAAGTTTTGAAAAATCTGCTTTAAGTGGATTTGAGATTCCAGCTTTTTCAAGTTTTTTCATAATTTCAAGAACATATTCAAGTTCATCAAGAAGCTCAGCAGAAGTATAAGTTTTGATTTGTTCAAGAGCGTTAATTGCATCAGTGTTTGTCATATTTCTCCTATAAAAAGTTTGCGAAACAGATTTAGAAAGATAAAAACTTCGGTTTTTTTTCAATCGTAATGTGAAGTTTTCATTTTAGATTTCTGAAAATCGTAAGTAAACTTTCTTCCATTTTCAATAAAAAATTAAATTTTATCAAGTGCATTTTTAATATCACTAAGAAGATCATCAAGATTTTCAATACCAACAGAAAGTCTTATTAAATCTGCAGTAACTCCAGCTGTAACAAGTTCTTCATCTGTCAATTGTCTGTGAGTAGAACTTGCAGGATGAAGACAACAAGTTCTTGCATCTGCAACATGAGTTGCAATCATTCCAAGTTTTAAATTTGACATAAACTTTTCTGCAGCAACTCGCCCACCCTTCACACCAAAACTTACGACGCCACAAGTTCCATTTGGCATATATTTTTTTGCAAGTTCATAGTATTTATTACCTTCAAGAGACGGATAATTGACCCAAGCAACTTTTTCATGTTTTGCAAGGAATTTTGCGATAGCTGTTGCATTTTCGCAATGTTTTGACATTCTTAAAGGAAGAGATTCAATACCGAGATTAAGCATATAAGCGTTAATTGGTGATTGAACTGTTCCAAAGTCTCTCATCAATTGAACAGTTGCTTTTGTAATAAAAGCGCCTTCTTTGCCAAATTGTGTTGCGTATGTTACACCGTGATAGCTTTCATCTGGCGTACACAAACCAGGGAATTTTTTTGCGTTTGCCATCCAATCGAATTTTCCAGAATCAACAATTACTCCGCCTAAAGTTGCATCATGTCCATCCATATACTTTGTAGTTGAATGTGTTACAATGTCAGCACCAAATTTAAAAGGTTGACAATTTATCGGCGTTGCAAAAGTATTGTCAACAATTAATGGCACGCCATGTTTATGAGCAAAATTTGAAAATCGTTCAATATCAAAAATTGTTAACGATGGATTGGCAATTGTTTCTCCAAAAACTGCTTTTGTATTTGGTTTAAAAGCATTTTCAAGAACTTCGTCAGAGCAATCTGGTTCGACAAATGTAAAATCAATTCCCATCTTGCGCATTGTTACATTAAAGAGATTAAAACTTCCGCCATAAATTGTAGAACTTGCAATTACATGATCACCGGCATTTGCAATATTGAAGATTGCAAGAAAAGTTGCCGCTTGCCCAGAACTTGTAAGCATTGCTGCAGTTCCGCCTTCAAGAGCAGCAATTTTTGCCGCAACCATGTCTGTTGTCGGATTTTGGAGTCTGGAATAAAAATATCCATTTGCCTTAAGGTCAAACAGTTCTCCCATTTTTTCACTTGAATCATATTTAAATGTTGTACTTTGAATAATCGGAATCATTCGTGGTTCGCCATTTTTTGGTAAATATCCTGAATGAATACACTTTGTTTCAATTCCTAAATTTTGTTCATTATCCATTTTATTCCTCCAAATGATTATATATTTTTAATCCATAAAATTAAATCGTCTGTAACGAATCGCCATAACAATTCCGATTGATGCCATTGATGTTAAAAGTGAAGAACCACCGTAAGAAACAAATAAAAGTGGAATTCCTGTAATTGGCATAAGGGAAATAACCATTCCAATATTTTCCATAAAGTGAAAAAAGAACATTGCAAAAATTCCAGTTGCAATATATGAACCATATTTATTTGGAGTTGTCCGCATAATATGAACTATTCTAAGAAGAATACAAAGATAAAGTACAAATATAAGAATGCATCCAATAAATCCACTTTCTTCTGCAATAATACTAAAAATAAAGTCAGTTCGTTGTTCTGGAATAAATTGTTTTTGGCTATAACTTCCGTTCATAAAGCCTTGTCCAAATGCGCCACCTCGCCCAATTGCTCTCATCGCTTGATTAATATTCCAGGCGGAATCTTGAGGATCTACAGTTGGGTCAAGAAAACTTACAAGGCGTTTTGCTTGATATTGTTTTAGTCCTTTGAGAACTATAGGAGAAATAAGAAGAGAAGCTAACAAAATTGCAGACACATAAGAAATCCAATAATAATATTTATTATGTCGATAAAAAAATAATCCTAAAAAACCAATTAACATAATCGATGCAAGCAAAAAAACTAAAAGCCGTCTAAGTGAAGGATCTGTCAAAAATCTAAGCGCTGCAACATTTTCTCCAACAATGTATGTTTCCCATAAAGGAAGCATTGTGAACAAAATAGTTAAAAGTCCAAGACATAGAACAAACATTGTATAACGAAGTTTAATTCCTGCAGTAAAACACATAAAAAGGAATATTGGAAAAAAAACTAACGCAGTTCCTAAATCCGACTGAAGTAAAACAACAAAAACTTGAATAAATAGAATTCCAAGAGCGACAAAAAATCTTTTTCGAGGATTTTCATTTTCACTTGTATAAAAATACCAAGCAAGAAAAATAATAAAAATTAATTTTGAAAATTCCGCTGGTTGAACACCTAAAGGTCCAATTCCAATCCAACTGTGAGAACCATTTACAGAAGGACTAAAAAAGGCAGTTAAAATATTAATAACAATTGAAACTATAAAAACCCAAAAAATATATCGTTGAGTTCTTCTGTAATCATAAACGACAAAACTACAAAGAATTATAAGCCCGCAAAATGCCCAAATAATTTGTTTAGCATAACTTGTATCAATTTGAACTCCGTTTTTAATTCCTGCAGAATAAATAAAAGCAATTCCAATAGTTGTAAGAAGAATTACACATACAAGAAGAAAATAGTCTAATGCAGAAAATAACTTTATTTTTTTCATTTTAAATTTCCTTATTCTATGCGTCCTGCAGATTGTAAAAGCCAGCGAATATTTAAAGCATCAACGGCTTCATCATAAGTTTGATTGGCAAAATATCCTTGCATAATAATATTTGTACCGTAAGTCGTTGCCCACCATTCCCAATTATTTACAGCTTCAACCATAAAGCAAACAACAATTTGTTCTTCAACAGGTGCTTCATAAGGGGCATACGCTACAAGCCAAGAATGCCAACTATCTTTAAATCCATTTACTTCTGCCGTTCCTGTTTTGGCTGCAATTTTTACCGTTGGATTTTGAAGTGAATATCTTGCAGAACCATCAGTACATACATAACGCAACGATTCTTTTACTTTACGCCAAACAGAATTATCAATGGAATTTTCAAACAAAACTTCAGGATGAATTTCTTGAATAACTTCATCAGTTCCAGGATCACGAATTTCTTTTAGCAAATGTGGCTTATAAATTGTTCCTTCATTGCAAACCATTGCCATAACATTTGCAACTTGTAATGGAGTTGCAGTTGTATAACCTTGACCGATTGAACAGTTCATTGTATCTCCATCAAGCCATTTTACATGATATTTTCGTTCAAGCCATTCAGGATAAGGCATAAATCCTTTTGATTGTGTTGGAAGATCAATTTGCGTAGATTGACTATAACCAAACATTTTTGCATAATCGCCAATTTTGTTAATTCCAAGTCTATCACGACCAAGAATCCAGAAATAAATATCGCACGAATTTCCAAGTGCACTTTTTAAGTCAAGTTTTCCATGTCCTGGCTTTTCTACCCAACAATGATATGTCTTTCCGCCATATTCCATTTCGCCTTTACATTCAATTCTTTCAAATTCTGGAAATGCTTTTTCTTGAAGGATTGCTGTTTCCATAATTATTTTAAATGTACTTGCTGGCGGATATGCGGCATTTACTGCGCGATTTAAAAAAGGCTTATTTTCTGCTGTTAATAATTTGTTGTATTCTTCAGAAAAATTTTCAGAGTTAAAAATGTTTGAATCAAAATATGGATAAGAAACCATTGCAAGAACTTCGCCAGTTGAAGGCTTCAGTACAATTACAGAACCGACTCTATCTCCGAGAGTTTTTTCTGCAAGAATTTGAACTCTTGAATCAATCGTAAGAACGAGTTTTTTCCCCATTTGTGGTGGGACAATTTCTGGAGCGTCAGGAAGAATTCTTCCTTGAACATCAACACTTCGTTTTTCATAACCGTCTTTTCCTTGAAGATATGAATCATATTGCATTTCAATTCCGGCTTGTCCAACAATTGTGTTTTGAGTATAACCACCTTGATTATATTTTTCATAGTATTGATTTCGGCTGATTTTTTGAACATAACCCAAAATGTGAGAAAAACTTCCTGTTTCAATGTAATTTCTGACAGGACGAATTTGCCAAGTAACGCCAGGTAAATCGGTAATATTTTCTGCAATGTTTGTGATTTTATCAAATGTTACATTATGCTTCACTGGATATGAAGCATAATTTTTTCTAACTTCTGGCGGACAATTTTTATCAATATCATCTTTTGGAATTTCAAGAATTTGTGCAAGTTTTGCAGTAACTGTATCGTAATAACCTGCAGGAATATTTCCTGGAACAATTTCCACAATAAAGGAATCAGAATTAACAACCATAGCATTGTTATTATTCCTATCATAAATTTCACCACGCTGTGAATAAATCGGAAATATACGACTTGAATCTCTGTTTGCCATTTCTTCATATATTTCATTTTTTACAAATTGAATATAAAAAAGTCTGGCACAAAAAATAAAAAATACAATAAGAGAAATAATTGTAAAGACAAGAGCAACAATATTAATGTCTCTTTTTGCTCTTTGATTATCTACAACGCCTTTATTCATTTTTTCACCTATTTTTATACTCGGTCAACAATAACTATAATATTTGAAAAACAATCTAACAATTTAAAAATTATCGGCGTGAGAATGGAATTTAGTCCAAGTTCAAATAAAAAAACTTGAGAAAAAATATTGTATGTATTTACCATATTTGGAAATAAGAAAGAAACGAGATAAATTAATAAAGCTTTAAAAATTGTTGCAATAAGTCCAATTAAAAAAAGAACAAAAAAAGATTTTATGTTCAAAACTTTTTTAAAAAGCCCAGCAATATAGCCAAGAATTGTATGAATAAGACAATTAAAACCAAAAGGCGAACCACTCATAAAATCAATGAATAAGCCACTTATAAAACCTGTAACTTGTCCATAAACACTTCCATTTATCAAAGAAAAATACAAACAGCAAATTAAAAGCAAATCTGGAACAGCTGGTAATGCCGTAATATTAGAAAGAACGGCTGTTTCAAGAATAACGGCACAAAGAAGAATTATAGTGCTAAATAAATAAGATTTTATCAATTAATTTCCTCCGTTTGTGTATTTAATTCTTGATTTGATTTTAATTCATTTGTGGAAACTACAATTACAGATTCAAGTCGCTGAAAATTAATAATAGGAGAAAGTTCTATATCAAGTGAAGAATTATATTCGTTAATCGAAATATTTAAGATTGTTCCAATTGGAATTTCTTTTAGATAATTTCCATTTTCTCCAGAAGTAACAACTACATCTCCATAATGAAGTTCACTAATTACACGCCGCTTTATATAATCCATTGAAAGAGGAAGATCTTGTGAACCGTTGCCTTTAACAAGTCCAATGTCACGAGTATTTTGAATGCGAGCAGAAATTGAACAGTCATAATTAAAAATGCTCATAATTTGTGAAGTTCCATAACCGACAGAAACAATCTTTCCTACAACGCCAATATTTCCATTTTGAATTGCAATGACACTCATATTTTTTTTAATTCCGTCTTTACTTCCTTTGTCGATAATAATCGTAGAATGAAGATTATCTGCACCGCGCGAAATAATATTAGCAGGAATATTTTTTTGAACAAGAGATTGCGAAAAATCAAGTTGCTCTTTTAATCGTGCATTTTCTTTTCGAATCGAGGAATTTGTGCGTTGCATGTATTCGTAATCTACTAGTTTTTCTTTAAGGATTTCGTAATCTTGCTGGTAAGTGAAAAGTTCCTCAATGTCATCGTAAACATTTGTAACAAAGTTGGTTACAGAATAAACACCCTTTTCAATAGTTGAAATAATCGTAAACCCAATATTCTTAAAATTGAGAATGAATCCTCCAGAACTAAATGAAAGCATCACAGTTGAAATCGCAACTAAAATTAAAAAGAGAAATTCCTGAAAGCGAAATTTAAAATTAAATTTTTTGTTTTTTTGCATAACTTGCAGAAATTAATTATTGAGATTTGCGTAAATGACTCTATCAAGAGAAGCATCTTTATCAAGTTCAAATGCATCTCCTGCACCTAACGCAACACATTCCAATGGGCGCTCCGCAAGAATTACTGGAACATTTGTTTCTTTTGAAATAAGTTTTGAAAGTCCTTTAAGCATTGAGCCTCCACCAGTCATTACAATTCCACGCTCAACAATATCAGCGGCAAGTTCAGGAGGAGTTCTACCAAGAGTTGCTTTGATTTCTTCAATAATCATATTTACAGGTTCTTTTAAAGCTTCTCGAATCTCTACAGAATCTATTTCAAGACGGCGTGGAAGTCCAGTTGTTGTATCTCTACCTTTTACTTCCATTTTTTCAATATTTTTGTCAGGAGCAACATTGCCTATTTCAATTTTTAATTTTTCAGCAGTTTGTTGTCCAATCATAAGATTATGCACATTTTGAATATGTTTTACGATTGTTTCATCAAATTTATTTCCACCAACACGAATTGAAGAAGTAATTACCATTCCACCAAGTGAAATTACAGAAATTTCTGCAGTTCCTCCACCAATATCACAAATCATATGCCCTGCAGGTTCATGTATAGGAATTTTTGCTCCAATAGCAGCAGCAAGACTTTCTGGCATTACTTCTACTTCTTTAGCTCCAGCTTTAAGAGCGGCTTCAATTACTGCGCGTCGTTCAACTTCTGTAATACATGAAGGAATTCCAATCTTCATTCTTGTAGAAGTAAAAATTCTATGTTTTGGAAGAATTTTTCCGATAAAGTATTTTATCATTTTTTCGCAAGAATCAATGTCTGCAATTACACCATCTGCTAACGGACGAATGGCAACAATATTTCCTGGAGTTTTCCAAAGCATTCTTTTAGCTTCAGCTCCGACTGCATATACGACATTTGTGCCTTTTTCAACGGCAACTACAGAAGGTTCATCAATTACAATTCCCTTTCCACGAACATAAATTAAAGTATTACAAGTTCCTAAATCAATACCAATATCTGTAACAAAATTGTTGAAAAGCATTTTTCCCCCATGTATGTTTCTATTTTATTTAAAATTCAAGAGAATTTCAATATTCAAATTTATCTATAAAGTTTATTCAAAGCGTCTTCATAAGAATTATCAAGTCTTAAACATTTTCTCCATTCAGCACGTGCTTTAACTAAATCTCCATTTTTTTCATATATAACTCCAAGCCCATAATGTGCTTCAGCAGAATTATCATCTTTGCTTAAAATTTGATTAAAAAGTTCTCGTGCATCTTCAAATTTTTCTTCATCAAGATAAATTTTTGCCAAAAGATTTTGAGCTTTAATCAATAATCTGTCGTCATTTGTCTTTTCAGAAACTGTAAAAAGATATTGTTTTGCGGCGGTCGCATTTCCTTGTGCATAGTATTCTTTTGCAATATTAAACAAAAGAAAATCAGACTCTCGAATTAAAAGAGCGTCACTAAATCGTCGGATACTTTCGTAAGGCATTCCAAGTTGCCCATAACTTAAACCAAGTAACTCTGGTATATCATCTGCTTGATAACCTTCATCGAGCGATTCTTCAAGATATTTAATTACTAAGTCTGCATAATAATGATAAGAACAAATAATATTTTTGTGAAAATACGCTTTGCCAAGCATATATTTAATTTGAGGGACAGTTTTTTCTTTTGCATTCATAAGTGCAATACGAAGTGAACGAATTGATTCATTCATATATGTTTGTGCAGTTTCTGGAGCAGTTTCTGCAACTCCAAGAAAAAAAGCTGAATAACCTCGATAAGTCAAAACTGTATTGTTAATTGGATTTTTTTCGATAAGAATTGAAGAAGTATCAAAAACACCTTGATAATCGTTTTGCTCCCATTGTTTTTGAAGTTTTGAAATGGAAGGTTTGTTTTGAATATTGTAACTAATTTTTCGATATATAGGAATTGAAATAACAGACAGTCCAACTACCGCTGCAAATGTGATGAGAAGAATAGGAATAATTTTACCTTCTTTTTTAACAATTGAATTGTTTTTAATTCCACGTTTCATATCACTCACATATATAAATAAACAAAAAAGGGACAATAAGCCGGGTTCTGGTCTGGATTTTTAATCCGCATAACCATCTATCTAAAATTCAGATTACTCGGAATTTTTAGCGATTTACCCGTAGTTATAATCCCGGAATGAATAACTACTACTTAATCTTGCTCCAAATGAGGTTTTCCAGCAATTTCTGTTACCAGAAATTCGGTGGGCTCTTACCCCGCCTTTTCACCCTTACATTGCTTTTACAATGCGGTTATTTTCTGTTGCACTTTCTGTCAGATTTCGGGTTATACAAGAAATTATGTAACTGCCGATTTCTGCCCGGTTCTTATCCGGCATTTTTTCCGGTGGAGCCCGGACTTTGCCTCATGACATCTTTATATCATTATAAAGTATCATGCGATTATATCCCCTTTTTGTATATTTTCTAAGATTAATTTTCGTCCGATTCTTCCTCAATTGAATCATCTTCATCACTTATATCTTCGTCATCTAAATCATCGTCATAATCAGAAGAATTTTCGTTGTAATTATCGTTTTCTCCAATATCGTCATCATCAAGTTTTTCATCAGCAAAATCATCTTCAAAACCAGAAAGGCTTCCAGCTTCTGCCATTGAATAATAATCTTCTTCAGGTTCAGTAGATTCTTGATAATAGAGAATGCGACTACAATATGGACAAAACAAAGTTTTATCACCTTCGCGAACTTCGTTTGAAAATTGTGCAGGCAAAAACATATGACAACCTTCACAAACACCACCTTTTACAGCAACAATTCCTTGATTATTTCGCTGAATAATTCTCTGGAATTTATAAACGATTTCTGTATCAAGTCCTTCTGTAACTTCTGCTTCTTTTTTTGCAAGTTTATCAAGTTGTGTTTTAAATTTTGAAAGTTGTTTTTCGAGAGATGATTTTTGAGCATTAAGATCAGTTTCTTGAGACTTAATCATAGATTCGTCCATCTTAAGTGATTCATTTAATTCATTAAGATTTTTCTTTTCTTTATCAAGCTCTTTACGAACACGAGTTTCTTTTGTAGTTGCCTCTTGAATTTGTTTTTCCAAAGCTTCATATTCTCGATGAGTTGAAATGTTGTCCATTCCTTTTTCACCTTCTTCTTTTGATTTTTCTGCTTCGTGAAGTTCTAATTCAAGTCGACCAACTTTTTCTTTGCATTCTTCATATACAGCATTTTTTTCAAGATATTCTTTTTTAAGGCGAGTAAGCAATTCCTCTTGAGAACTTAATTGTCTTGGCGATTCTTCTACTTTTTTTTCAATTGAATATTTTTCTGAAAGCACATCTTGAAGCAACTGCAATTTTTCACGAACATCTATCATCTGCATAAAAATCATTCCTCTTTTAATGATATAATTTGTTAATATATAATAAATAGTTTGTTATGTCTATGTACTATACTAGATTTCAATATAATCTCTAAGTGTACTTGCACGTTTTGGATGACGAAGTCGTCGCAAAGCTTTCGCTTCAATTTGTCGAATACGTTCTCGAGTTACATTGAAATAAAGCCCAACTTCTTCAAGTGTTAATGAATATCCATCATCAAGACCAAATCGCATTTTAAGAACTTCTTGTTCGCGTGCAGGAAGTGAACTTAAAACTTCCCGCAGTTGTTCTTGAAGCAAAGTATATGCTGTTTGAGAAGCTGGATTTTCAACTTCTTTGTCTTCGATAAAATCGCCTAACGATGAATCTTCTTCTTCGCCAATTGGAGTTTCAAGAGAAATTGGTTCTCGTGCAACATTCTTAACTTGCTTTACACGTGTAACAGGCCAACCAAGTTGTTGTGCTATTTCTTCATCTGTTGGTTCTCTGCCGAGTTTTTGCATAAGTTGACGACTTTCTCGAACAACTTTATTAATCTGTTCAATCATGTGAACTGGAACACGAATTGTGCGTGCTTGATCAGAAATTGAACGAGTAATTGCTTGTCGAATCCACCAAGTTGCATAAGTTGAAAATTTATATCCTTTCCGATATTCAAATTTTTCAACTGCTTTAATAAGTCCAATGTTTCCTTCTTGAACAAGATCAAAAAACTGCAATCCGCGATTTGTATATTTTTTTGCGATTGCAACAACAAGGCGAAGGTTTGCATTGATAAGATGGTTTTTCGCAATTTCCATCATTTTGCGACCTCGTTGAATTTCTTTTGACATTTCAAGAATTTCATCAATTGAATTTTCGAATTCATATTCAAGGCGATTGAGTTTTCTGTCAATCTTTTGAATTTGAGTATAAATCTCTCGAATTTCGTCTGCTTTCATTCCAAGTTCTTTTTCAAGCTTTATAGTTTCTGAACGAATTGAAAGTCGTCGTCCAAGTTTTCTAAGTTGAACAGAATCAGAAATACGAAATTCTTTCATTTTCTTTTCTTGTTTGTGACGATATTCATCAATCTTTTGTGTTGCATCAAGAAATTTCTCGCTGAATTTTTCAATTTCTTCAGATTGGATTTCTGTCTTTTTAAGTTGAGGAAGAATAATCTTTCGTAATTTTATGATGTCTGGATTTGTAGAAATTTTTGTATTTGGATCCATTTCATACAAATTTCTTTTAATTTGCATATATTGTTTTAATTCTGGAAGGATCGGTTTTAAATATTCGCTGTAAGCTGTTTTTAGACGACGTTTTTCTGCCATTTCTTCATTAATTTCTTTTCTGGGACGACCAGGTTCATGAAGATCAATTCGCATAAAAGCTTTTTGAGCAATGTAAAAAAACTCAGGAATCATAATTCCAGAATTTTTGATAACATCTTTAATAATGTTTTCGCCATCTTCCATTTGCTTAGAAAAAATTACTTCCTCTTCTGCTGTAAGAAGATTTTCTTTACCAATATCGCGAAGATAAAGTCTAATTGGATCGTCGTTTGATGATTCTTTATCGGTACTTACAAGACGTTTTTTAGTAAAAGATTCTTTTTCTGTTTGTTCAACAATTTCTGCATCAACATCTTTTTCTATAAATTCATCATCTGCCGATTCTTCTACAACATCATCATCTTCGTCATCAGCAAAATCTGGTTTTATTTCTTGAATTTGAATTTTGTTTTTTTCCATCATCGATATAATTTTATCCATGTTGGAAGTTGCAAATTCAATACCAACTACATCGTTAATTTCGTCCCAAGTAATAACCTTGATGTCTTTTATGAATACGAAAAGTTTTGCAAATTCAATATCTTGATCTTGTTCTTTATCTTGAACTTGAATTCGTTCTTTTACTGTTTTTTTTGTTTTTGCGTTTGATTTTGTTGTTTCCACTGTTTCTTCGTGTTCTTGATCTTTTTTCTTCATTAGTTCTTGATTACTCTTGTAATTTTTTGTCGATTTCCATCTTTTCAGTTAGGAATTGATTTAAAGTATTCAAGTCATCAGGAGTTACAACTTTAAATTTTGTAATTTGCTCCATAAGTTTTGCTTTTTGCCGCTCAAGACTATTTCGTTTTATCAGACGAATACTTTCTTGTACATATTGAAGATTATTTTCTTCAAATTCTCTAGATGCAATTACTCTTGTAATCATCCTCTGCACTTCTTCATTACAACGATTTAATATTCCTGTAATCGAAATATCTTGCTCTCTAAAACATTCCTCTAAAATGATGAATAATTGTCTAGCTAAAGGATCTTCAAAATCATTAACAGTTAACTGTTCATGCAATAGATTAAATTGTTCTAAATTTGAAATTACAGCCAAAATTGTTCTAAGCTCGGCATTAAGTTTTATATCATGAATAACCGGAGAACCATCTGCTGTCTTTTTTGAATCTAAGCGAGAACGCATCTTGTCCCGATTTAGAAAATCATGCTTTATGGCCTCCAATTTTATATTAAACACTTGAGAAAATTGTTCAAGCGTTGAATCCTTTTGTATATCTGAACTTATAGAATCTACGTATGGAAAAAACTCCAAAGCCGCTTTTATTTTGTCTTCTGGAGTTTTTTTAGGGTATTTTTCTAGTAGTTTAGACAATAAAAATTCATTGTCCAATATAGCATTTTCAACATCATTCGTCAAGGTTTCTGCACCAAAATTCAACATAATTTCAGCAGGATCTTTTCCACCATTTAGTTGAATTATTTTAACTGTGAGATCGAATTTTCTGCAAAGCAAAATAGCTTTAAAAGTTGCCGAAAGCCCAGCTCCATCTGAATCAAATGAAAGAAGCACAACATTTACAAAAGGAACTAAAATCTTAAGTTGCTGTTCTGTAAAAGATGTTCCAAGTGGCGCAACTGCATAATCTATGCCACATTGATGATATGCGATTGCATCCATATATCCTTCACAAAGAATAACACATTTTTTTTCGCGAATTGATTTTTTTGCAAAATTATATGCATATAAAATTTCACGTTTTTTATAATGTGGCATTTCAGGGCTATTAATATATTTTGGTCCATCTCCATTGAGAAGTCTTGCTCCCATAGCAACAACTTCCCCATTTTTATCAAAAATCGGAAACATCAGTCTGCCAGAAAAAATAGAAATGTCAGGATATTTTTCACTAAACAGTCCTGATTTTGAAAGAAATTCATTGGAAAAATTTTTAGAAAGTAAAAATTTTTTAAGCCAGCGTCTATCTGCTGGACTATAACCGAGTTTAAACTTTTGGATTGTTTCCATAGAAAGTCCTCGATTTGAAATGTAGTCAAGAGCAGATTTTCCTTGTGATGTTTGTGTCAATAAATAATGGAACATAGAAGCAGTTCTATTGTAAAGAGCAATATACTGTTCTTTTAGATTATCTTTTTGCTCTGGAATATAAGTTGAACCATCGTAAATTACCTCAATATCAAATCGCTTTGCCAAAGCAATAACTGCATCAACATAAGAAACTTTTTCCATTTCCATATAAAATTTGACAATGTCACCACCTGCATGGCAACCAAAACAATAGTAAAGATTTTTTCCTTCTTCAATATGAAATGAGGGAGTTTTTTCGTGATGAAATGGACAACAACCCCACCAAGCATTTCCACGTTTTGTCATCTGTGTATAATCATTTACTACACTGATAATATCACAGTTTGCAAGAGCATCAATTGTTTGTCTTGAAATTCGCCCGCCTAACATTTAATTGTTTGCATCTCTCTTTGTTCGAAATTCATTTGTGGCTTGAATATGTCCACCAAGATTTTTAGAAAAAGTATGTCTGCCAGAATCTGAATCTGTCAAAGTAAAATAAAGATAATCGCTGTTTTGAGGATTTAACGCAGCTTCAATTGCTGTTATTCCAGGATTACTAATTGGAGTTGGAGGAAGTCCAGAATATTTATAAGTATTATATGAACTTGAAGATTCAAGATCAGAAAAATAAATAATTTTTGGATGTGGTTTGTGATCAATTTCGGTAATGATATATTCAACTGTTGCACAAGATTGTAGAGGCATATTGATTTGAAGTCGGTTTTTAAAAACACTAGCAATTAAACGTGCTTCATCTTTTACTCGATATTCACGCTCAACAATTGATGCAAGAATCATAGTCTGATAAAAAATCTGACCATCAATGTCGCTCATATTTTGAATTTTAAAAGTTTTGTTTAATGTAGAAATATGTTTTAAAAGATTTTCAATCATCATTGAAATGACTTTTTCGGAATTATAACTTATAGGAATTTTATAAGTGTCAGGGAATAAAAATCCTTCTACAGAATTTGCACTAATATTTAGTCCATGCTCATAAAATATTTTTTTACCATCATTAAGTGCAACTTGTTCAAAATCAGCAAGATTTTTAAGACCAGCTTTTCTAAGTCGCTCGGCAATTTTTGAAATTGTAAGTCCTTCAGGAATTGAAATATCTATCGATTTTTCTTTGCCACTTGAAAGTTCTTGAAAAATTGTAGCAAGATTCATACTTTTAGAAAGTTCATAATAACCTGTTTGAATTTTAAAAATTTCTTGAGGCTTTCTAAAAAAAATCGAAGCAACTTTTGGAAAACGCGCAAAAAAATAAAAAACTGTGTCATCTTTAATTAAGCCTTGTTCTTTAAGTTCCTTGCCAACAGATTTTGCCGTCATTCCATTTTTAACTTCAAAATCTACTAATTCTATTTTAGAAGAATCAATAGGTTGAGATAAAAATTGAATGCCACAGAAAATTCCCCCACAAAGTAAAACAAGAAACAAGAGAACAATAAATAAAATAACAGACAGTTTCTTTTTCATTTATGAATAACCTTCTTAAAAATTATAAAATGACATCGTTGCCTTCAATCGCAAGTTCAACATTTATTTTATTCTGAGAAATATAACTTGCATACCATTTTGCAGCGTGAAGAATTGAATTAAGTTTTTTATCATCATTAGTCGGATCGTGATGAAAAAGATAAACATTTTTAATATTCATTTTTACAGCAAAATCTATTGCATAACAAAAAGCAGAATGTCCCCACTTCTCTTTTTCGCGTGCTTCATCAAGTGTATATTGGGAATCAAGCACAACGACGTCTGCATTCATAAAAACTTTTTCTAAATCTTGTTCATTCAAACCGTCCATATCCATAAGTTCAAAATCTGTTGCATAAACAAATTTCTTTGAGTTTTCTTCAAAGGAATATGAATAAGAACCACCTGGATGACTAACTTTACAACTTGTAACTTGAATGCCATCAATCGTATAAGTCTTTCCTGCTTCTAGTTTGTGAAAATAAAAATTGTGCGAAAAATCTTTCCACAAAACAGGAAAAAGATTTACTGAAGGCATTTGTTGTGCAAGAAATTCTTGAGCATTTTCAAAAGGAGAATAAACATCAATTTTTATATTTGGATTAAATGCAAAATCAAAAAATGGAAGTCCGCAAATGTGATCCCAATGAAAATGAGAAAAGAAAAGAGAAAAATGGTTATCTTCTGGCACTTGAGAATTTTTCCCCATTACGCGAATCCCAGAACCTGCATCAAGTATAATTTCTTTACCAGTATTAGTAATTAATTGAAGGCACGGAGAATTTGAACCTACAGTTCCATAAATCCAATCGGGAAGATTTGCAATAAATTTTTCCCTTGAATCAAATGATTCCAAATCTTGAGGCGTAATTCTTTGAACACATGCATTAATTTTTGCTTGTATCTGTGATGACAACAAAGGAGCTGGAATTGAACCTCGAACTCCCCAAAAATGAACTTTCAAAAAAAACTCCAATTTATACATGCATTATACATGCAAGTTGCATTAAATACTTTTATCTAGTTATCGGTTTATTATGAACATACAAATAACGTTGTTCATCAATTACATTTTTAGAGTGCAAAACACCTTGATTAATTCCTGGACAAGATTTTTTTTCGTTTTCCCAAGAATATTTATCTTTAAGAATCCAAGACCAGAAAGGATAAGTTGAACATTGAATAGGACGAGCACCATAAGCATTGCAACCACATTTTTGATTCCAAAAAATGCAATCGTAATTTTTAAGTTCAATTAAGGCAAGTGCCTCTTTTCCTTCATAATATCCAACCCATCGACAATACTTAGCAATAAATTCTTCACGAGAAAGTTTAAACCATTGGCAGAGACTTGTCAAATCCCTTTCAGAAAGATATACAAATCCAGGAACTTTTCTGCAACAATCAGAACATTTGTTACATTCAAAATAAAGTCCATCTTCATAAAAACAGGACATAACACCTCGTTTTAATGCAAAAAATAAAAAAGGTGTTAAAAAGTAAGTCTTTTGCAAAACACACTTTGTAACACCTTTATTTTATATGGGGAGTGAAGGATTCGGACCTACGAAGGCTGAGCCAACAGATTTACAGTCTGCCCCCTTTGACCACTCGGGAAACTCCCCGAAAATAAAGCTACCTGTAGGA
>CAZOTD010000011.1:0-21478 GCA_964582685.1 uncultured Treponema sp.
AAAATAAGTTGAATAATGAATTAGCTGTTTGTGGCTTTTCTGCTGTAAAAACACTTGAAAAAAATGATCCCGAAAAAATCAAAAGACTTTATTTTACACAAGAACGCGCACCTCTTTTTGGCGGATTATGTAAATTCCTTTCAAAACGAAAAGTGCCTTACAACTTGGTAGAACCGTTTGAACTTGAAAAACTTTCTGGAAGCATTCACCATCAAGGCGTTGTCGCAATGATTGATGTGCCACAAATTCAAGAACTTACATTGCAAATTATAAATTCCTTTATCGAAAAAAAACAACATACAATTTTGCTTGATCGTGTCGGAAATGCGAATAATCTTGGAGCAATAGTCAGAAGCGCGGCGTTCTTTGGAATAAAAAATATTATCATTCCAAATGACGAAGCACAATCATCAATTACAACAAGTTCTTATCGTGTTGCAGAAGGTGGAATGGAATTTGTAAATATTTATTCAACAAATTCCATTTTAAAATTATTAAAATCTGTAAATGGAAAAATGGTTAGAGTTGGAACAGATTTGAATGCAAAAAAAAATGTTTCTGAAATTCACAACTTTACAAAAACAAAACCAGCGTTAATTATTCTTGGCAACGAGGAAAATGGAATTTCGTCTGTAGTTCGAGAAAACTGTGATGAACTTGTAATAATTCCTTCTTTTGAAATGAAAAAAGGCAAACCTTCGAATGTAGAAAGTTTGAATGTTGCACAAGCGACTTCTATTATTCTATATGAATTAAGAAAAACTAACATAAATTAAGTTAAAGTAATTTTGTATTAAAAACATTCTTACTTGCAATTCTTACTTTGACTAAAAATTGTATCATAAGTTTTGTTGGAGATAAAATGGATAAATTTGACAATCAATTTACAATTCAATTTCACAACATTCTTTGTTCGGAAAAACCAGATTTTCTTGGCAAATATCTTTCTCTTCCAATTCTTACTCGACTTAAAGGTGTCGGACTTTTGTGCGGAACTGATTGGATTAATTTTTTTAAGAATAATTTTTTCTATTCCCGCCTTGATCATAGCATTGGAGTCGCTTTAATTATTTGGAATTTTACTCACGACAAAGCGCAAACTATTGCAGGACTTTTGCACGATGTTTCAACGCCGGCGTTCAGTCATGTTGTAGATTTTAGAAAAGGCGATGCACTAACACAAACGGCAACAGAAAAAGACAATCGAAGAATTATTTCTTCATCACCAGAACTTCTTGAATGTCTTTATCAAGATGGGCTTACATTAGATCAAGTTGATGACTATCACAAATATTCAATTGCGGACAATGATGTTCCGCGCCTTTCGGCAGATCGCCTTGAATATATGTTCCCATCAGGCGCTGCTCTTGCAGGAAATTGGTCGCTCGAAAAATCTTTTACACTTGCCGAAATTGAAGAAATTTACAAAGATATTTGCATTTGCACAAATGAAGATGGCAATCTGGAACTTGGGTTTAACACATTACAAATTGCAAAAGATTACACAAATCGTGTTATCGACATTTCTTTTTTTTTACAACAATGCGAAGATAAAATGGCTTTGCAATTTGCAGCAGAAGTTCTTAATATGGCGGTTGAACTTGATATATTAAAAGAAAGTGATTTTTACAATTTGTCGGAACAACAAATAATTGAAAATCTTGATTTAGTTGTAAAAACTCTTCCTTTGGTAAAAGTTCAAGAAGCAAAAACAAAAGAAACCACAATCGAAAAACTTTGCATTTATTATCGAACCTTCAAAAATTTTAAAACTATAATTCGAAGCAACGAACCTCTCGATGACTATTACTGTGTCAATCTTGATGTAAAAAAAAGATATATCAATCCTCTCGTAATTACAAAAGACAAAGACACACAAAAAGTTTTTGCAAAAAGAATTACCGAAGTTTTGCCAGAAGCAAAAAAATTAATCGAATATTTTCTTTCTTATAAAGATGCAGAATATGCTTGTGTAAAATTGATTTAATTTCATTACAAAGATTGTTACAAGTCATCAAATTAATCTTACAATCAACTTTCAACATTACAAAAAAACTGTTATATAAAATAAAGTTTTTAATCAATTGAACTAATGTCTAGTTTGTCAAAATCTTTTAGAAGCTCTTTTGCAATCTTTTTAATTTTTGCAACATCACCTTTTCTTGAACCTTCAATATTTAATGGCATAACTGGATCATGAAGAGAAAGTCGTAAGAGTAACCAACCTTGTGCTTCGTCATTATTAAAAGAAATACGAACACCTTCATAACTTTCTGGAAGATTATAATTTGCTTTTTGTGCACGCGCTTTAAATTCATTAAGCACCAATTTTCCGTATTCCTTAAAATCTGAAGATTGAATTTTAAATCTAAACTCGCCTTCTTCTACAAGTGGAGGAAGTTTTTCAATAAGGCCATCTAATTTTTTTCCTTCTTGTTTTGCCTTTGCAAGAGCAATAATTAATTTAACTGCAAGATATGCGCCATCATCAAGATAATAGTTTTCTTTTAATGCACCGTGTCCACTTGTTTCCATTGCAAGTGGAGCATTTATTCCTTGCGCATTAAGTTCCTTTTGTTTATTGATAACATTTTTATAACCACGCATATAACGAAAATGTTTAAGCCCAAGAATTTCTTCAAGAAAATATGTAAGTCTATCAGAAGTTACAGAATCAGTAATAATTGTACTAGCAGGATTTTCTGGAGCAAGAATTGCCGCAGTCATCGCAATTATGGCATCTCGATTAATCTCGCTTCCGTCATCAAGAACAGCTGACATTCTATCAACATCAGTGTCAAAAATCAGACCAAAATCTGCATTATTTTTAAGAACAGCACTTCGGATAGATTCCATTGCTTGCTTGTTTTCTGGATTTGGAATGTGATTTGGAAACATTCCATTTGGTTCCAAAAATTGAGAACCTGTTGTGTCGGCTCCAAGTGGTTTTAAAATTTTGTCTACAAAAAATCCGCCGGCACCATTTCCTGCGTCAACTAAAATTTTTAACCCAGAAAGCGGTTTATCAGAATTAGAATTAATTCCTTGAATAATTGTGCTTTTTAAATGTTCTGCATAAATTGAAATCAAATCTACAGACGTTGGAAAATAATTTACATCAATTGGATTAAGTAAACTTGCAAGATTAAGAATTTCTGTAATATCTTCGTGTTCAAGTCCACCGTCTGCATCAAAGAATTTAATTCCATTTCTGTTAAAAGGAAGATGGCTTGCCGTAATCATTGCAGAACCATGAAATTGCGTTTCTGGAAATACAATCGACATAAACATTGCAGGCGTTGTTGCCATTTTGCAATCAACAGCTTTTGCGCCAGCACTGATAATTCCTTGAATAAGACCAAACGCGAGATCTTGACCTGTAACACGAGAATCTCTACCAACGCCAATGACAAGTTGTTGTGCAACGATTCCAGATTTTTTTTCTAGCCAACTTACAAAAGCACAACCAATTTGCTTTGCAATTACTGGCGTTAGATTAACATGTTCGTCTTCAATACCTTCTAATGCGACACCACGAATGTCACTTCCATTTTGCAATTTCATTAAATCTTGCATAAAAGTCTCCAAAAGAATTTTTACGATTTTTTATTTTTTCTTTGAGTTGATTTTTCTTTTAAGAAACCAATCACATCTGTATATTGATTGTTTTTTAAAGTTGGAAATTTTTTAATAAGACTTTCTGCATTTTTATTTCGAACATTAAATTTATCAATATAAGAAAGATGAAGTTGTGCTAGTTTTTCTGAAGCAGGCAATTTTGTTAAATATTCTTTTGCAGAAGAAAGCATTGAAGCAAAAGAAGTTTTATTGAACCAAGATTCTGATTCGTAATGACTTTTTATTGAATCGCCAAAATTCTTGAGACGTTCCATTGTTGTCTGAAAATCCACAAGTTTTCTTACAGTTGAAACTAAATCAATCGCAAGTACAACAGCGATTACATCAAAGACAATCGAAAGCCAAAAATCATTTAACAAACCAATTAAATATAAAATAAGTGGTTCAAGAAAATGGACAACCAAAATTCCCATTGCACCAAACAAAATTGCATTTAATAGACATACACGTCCATGCAAGTTAAATTTCTTATCTGAATAATCCCACCATAAAGTATGAAACATTTTTTCAAGAAGCCAACTTGTAAAATATTCCACAACCGTAGCAAGAACCATACTACAAAGAAAAAGCCAGCCCCAAGAATTAAGAATTTTTGTAGGCAAGCACAAAATTGCCATTCCTCCAAATCCATAAATTGGGCAAAGAGGTCCATACAAAAAACCACGATTTACAAATTTATGCTCCGAGAAGATTCCAACATATAAAACTTCAGAACACCAACCGATAAAACTAAAAGCGATAAAAACTAAAAATGCACATTGAAATGTCATTGAATAAATTGGTTCAATCATACAAATACTATATCACAATAAATCGTTTAAAGCAAAAAAAGTTGCCAAAATATGAAGTTAAAGTAAACTTCATATTTTGGCAACTTTTATAATTCATAGCCCAAAAAGGAATTAGTTATTTATCAAGTTTTTTGTCTGCTTTTAACAAAACATTATAAATCAAAAGTGCAGGAGCAAAAAGGATAACCATAACAAGATATGTTACTAAAGGTCCCAAAATCAAACCAATCATTCCCATTAAAATTGCACAATCAAACTCTGAAGCAAAACTATAAAGCCCAACCGAACCGCAAATTGCACCAACAATCAACAAAAGAACACAAAAAAAATTAACTACTCTTTTAAAATTTACTGCAAAACTATCAATAATCATAAAATTTTCTCCTTGACTAAATATAAATTAAAATCTTGCAACAAGCGATTTTATCGAAGCACTAATTGCTTTAAAGAATTCAGCAAGGCTATCGAGAAAAATACCAACAACAAATGTAATAGCACCAATAGCCATGATTATTGGTTTTAGTGCAAAACCTTCTCCACTTACAATAAATGGACAAGCCATCAAAAATTCAGGAATAAGAATCCAAATTGATACAACTTTGATTACTTTTAAAAAAACTTTTTTTTCAACTGAAGGAATAAATTCGCAAACAGCTGAAAAGAGAACTCCAATTGCACCAATTATAACAAGTGCAATGTCTAATGCGCTTGAAGAACCAAATAAACCAGAAAAAGGGCCTATTGAAAAATAACCCACCAACTTAGGAAGGAATGCTCCAATACCGAACAATACCAATCCTATTGAAGAAACAATACTTTTCTTTTCCATAAGAAAACTCCTACAATAAAAAATTATTTGTCTAAATTATATCATAAGTCTTTGTAAATGCAACTTTTTTTTATTTTGATTTTTTTTAATGATGAAAAAGTCGTATTCCATTAAAACACATAACAAGATTGTAATCATCTGCCGCTTTAATAACAAGATCATCGCGTACAGAACCTCCTGGCTGAACAATAACAGTAGCCCCAGATTTTTTTGCACGTTCAATATTGTCGCCAAACGGAAAGAAAGCGTCAGAACCAACTGCAACATTTGTATTTTTTGCAATCCATTGTGCTTTTTCTTCCCGAGTAAACACTTCTGGTTTTACCTTAAAAAAGTTTTGCCATTTTCCGTCTGCAAGAACATCTTGATATTCTTCTCCAATATAAACGTCAATCGTATTATCACGATCAGCGCGTTTTATTCCATCAACAAATTGCAAATCCAAAACTTTTGGCGACTGTCGAAGCCACCAGTTATCTGCTTTTTGACCTGCAAGGCGTGTACAATGAACACGAGATTGTTGCCCTGCACCAATTCCAATTGCCTGTCCGTCTTTTACAAAACAAACAGAATTTGACTGCGTATATTTTAAAACAATTAAAGAAATTACAAGATTGCGTTTATCTTCTTCTGAGAGAGTTTTATTTTTTGTAACAATGTTTGTAAGAACAGATTCATCGATTTTTAAAAAGTTATGTCCTTGTTCAAATGTAACTCCAAAAACTTGTTTTTGCTCAAGTTCTGGAGGAACATAATTTGGATCGATTTGAATTATACAATAATTTCCACCTTTTTTTGATTTTAAAATTTCGAGTGCTTCTGCACAAAAAGATGGAGCAATAATTCCATCGGAAACTTCTTTTTTAATAAGAAGTGCTGTTGACTTATCACATTCATCACTTAAAGCAATAAAATCGCCAAACGATGACATTCTATCAGCACCACGAGCACGTGCATAAGCACAAGCCAAAGGAGAAAGCTCAACATCATCAGTAAAATAAATTTGTTTTAATGTTTGGGACAAAGGAAGCCCAACCGCCGCACCCGCTGGACTTACATGTTTAAATGAAGTTGCCGCTGCAAAACCTGTTGCTTCTTTTAATTCTTTTACAAGTTGCCAACCGTTAAGAGCATCAAGCAAATTGATAAATCCAGGTCTTCCATTTACGACAGTAATCGGAAGATTTCCATTTTCCATAAAAACGCGTGCTGGTTTTTGATTAGGGTTGCATCCATATTTTAGTTCAAGTTCTTTCATAAAAAAGATACTAGATGAAATTTACGAAAATTTCAATGAGGCAGTTTTCAAAAAAACGACAACGTAAAATTCTTCTTACAAAAAATGTCTAAATTAGGGAAAATTAACGAATTGTAGAATCACTCAAAAATTTATTTTTCGCCAAGATTTTTGACAAATAAAAATACAACTTGATTATCAAGTCGATATTCTTGAGCACGAACAACTTCAACATGAGTATAAAAATATTCTCTGTTATAACGTCGTTTGTAAATAAAATTAATTTTTTCTCCGCCATTATCAAAATATTCTTTCCAAGTTGGAATATTAACTTTTTCTCCGTACAACTCAAGACTATCTTTATGAATATAATTTGCTTTGACAAAACCAACTAGCCATTCAGAGAAAGATTCAGAATAGCCTTCTTCTTTTTTCTTTTCTGCTAAATCGATTTTGAATACATTGAAAGTATCATCTGTCAGATTAACCTTAAGAATTTTTGTTGCACCATCACGATAGACAGAAGCAAAATCTTGAACTTTGCGACGATCTAAACCTTTTTCTTGGTAAAATAAATCTTTGTTTTTGTACATTCGTTGATCAGCAATTCTAACAAGATCATTGGGATCTTCACCTTGAGTATAAAGTGCTGAACCAATCGAAATTGTAAGTGGTGCAAGAAGTTTTTTTGAAGATTTTTCGCAAGCGTCTGAAATAGAAGCAATTTCAGATTCTACAATGTAAAGTTCTACGCCTTCATAAACTGCAACAAATTCATCTCCACCAATTCTGTAAATATTGCGAGAACTTTTCAAGTTGTCCATAAGAACTTCAGCTGCGGTACGAATAAGTTTGTCGCCTTCAAGATGTCCGTAAGTATCATTGATAGTTTTTAATCCGTTAATATCACAAATTACATAAACTAATGGATAATCGATATTTTCGTTCTTTATTCTTTTTTTAAGATTGGCAAAATCTAGTTCATAGGAATTTCGATTTCGAACATGAGTATCAAGATCAATGTTTGATTTTTCTTCAAACCGCTCGATTGGATTTTCAATTGCAAAGAATGAAGCAATCAAGGTAAATGTCATTGTTTCTGCAGTAAAAAGAAATTCTGGCACAAATATTTGTATTATAACTCCTACAAGTCCAAAAACTATAGCAGGAATCATAACTAGCGTAATAGATTTATGGATTTTCTTTATATTGAAACATAGCAAGAAAAAAACAACAATTAACATTAAAACGGCACTTCCAAAACAAATTGCAGGACCAATTCCGCCGCTATAACAAGTTCCATTTCCATCATAATAAATAATTGGAGATACAAAAGAAACTATAAGACCAATTGAATTGATTATAATAGCGATTGTAATAGGGATTTTTATGTGATTACGGGGAAAGATAAGAGCAAGCGTATATCTAAAAAGACCAAGACAAAATAATTGCGCAAAAACAAAGAATAAAACATGACAAACATCATTTATTAATTTTGGACAATTAGGTTCGTTAACAGTAATTTCTGTAATCAAGGCAAAAATCGTATGAAGCAATACAGTTATTGCCATATATAAAAATTCAGTTTTTATGTGATGATATTTTGAACAATAGATACTATAACCTATAAAAAATAAATCAATAGCAATACATATTATTTCTGCACGAATAATTAAAACTGGATAACTCATAACTTCTCTCTCTTCCGATTGTAATTCTAAACTTATTCGGTTAGTTTATACTGTATTAACAAACTTTTCAAGTAAAAAATGCTTGACAGTAAAAAAAGCCTCTAAAATAATCTACTTTAACGGGAAATCGGTGGCATTTGGATAAAAAATTTTCCCCGTATATTCAATTTGAAATTTTCCATTTATCAAAACTATTTTATTGACAGTGCAATTCGGCATTTTTACTTTCCAATAATCTTGCAATTTTCTGCCATCAATATGCATAAGCAAACTTTGCATCGTTCCGCCGTGAGTTACAATTAAAATATTTTTAAATTTTGAATTCTTCTCTAGTGGCTTAATTTCATTTTCTAAAAAATCACTTGTTCGAAAAAGAACTGATTCAAAACTTTCGGCATCGTCTGCTGGTTTATATAAAGGCGGATTATCAAAAAAATAATGAAAATCTCTAAGTCTAGGTTCTAAGTTACGTTCTTTGGGAGTTTTTCCTTCTGCTATGCCAAAATTAAATTCGATTATGCGAGGTTCTTTTATAATTGTATTTTCAGATTTGCCCGACATAAGAGAAGCAGTTTTAAGTGCCCTCTTTAGAGGACTTGAATAAACACGGTCAAAGAAAATTTCATTTTCTTCAAAACCTTTTCGAGTAAGTTTTGCTTGCATGATTCCTTTATGATTTAAAACTGTATCGGATCTTCCTTGAAGTTTTCCAAAAGTGTTCCAATCAGTTTCGCCATGCCGTGTAATAAAAATATTCATAAGACAACTTATACGAAAAAATGCCACAGTGAAATGTAGAACACATCATCATGTGGCATTTTTATTTTTCATTTGAATTATTAATCAACGATTTTAGATTACACTAATCCTTGAGCAATCATCGCTTGTGCAACTTTTACAAATCCTGCAATGTTAGCACCAAGAACATAATTTACAAAATCGCCATTTTTTCCACCAAACTTTACTGCTGTGTCGTAAGCATTTTCGTGAATATTAATCATAATATTATGAAGTTTTTCATCAACTTCGTTTGCTGACCAAGAAAGGCGTTCTGAGTTTTGACTCATTTCAAGTCCAGAAGTTGCAACTCCACCGGCATTAGATGCTTTTCCTGGAGCATATAAAATTTTTGCTTCAAGGAATGTATTAATTGCATCAATATTAGAAGGCATATTTGCACCTTCTGCAACAAGTTTACATCCATTTGCAACAAGAGTTTTTGCATCATCGCCGAGAAGTTCATTTTGAGTTGCACAAGGAAAGGCACAATCACATTTTACTTCCCAAACTTTTTTTCCTTCGTGATATTCTGCAGATGGAAATTGTTTTACGTATTCTGAAATGCGTCCACGACGAACAGTTTTTAATTCTTTTACCCAATCAAGTTTTTCTTGAGTAATTCCATCTTTATCATAAATATATCCATTTGAATCAGAAAGAGTTACAACTTTTGCACCAAGTTGAATAAGTTTTTCCGCTGCATATTCTGCAACATTTCCAGAACCTGAAACAACGCAAATCTTTCCTTTAAAATCCTGACCAACTTTTTTAAGCATTTCTTGAGCAAAGTAAATTAATCCATAACCTGTTGCTTCTGTACGAATTAAGGAACCACCAAAATTAAGACCTTTACCTGTCAACACTCCAGTATATTCATCACGGATTCTCTTATATTGTCCAAAAAGGTAACCAATTTCGCGAGCACCAACATTTTTATCACCAGCTGGAATATCTGTGTCAGCACCAATGTGGCGATAAAGTTCTGTCATGAATGACTGACAAAAACGCATAACTTCTTTGTCTGATTTTCCATGAGGATCAAAGTCTGAGCCACCTTTTCCTCCACCCATTGGAAGTGTTGTCAAACTGTTTTTAAGAACTTGTTCAAATCCTAAGAATTTCAAAACTGAAAGATTTACTTCCTTAGAAAAACGCAATCCACCTTTATAAGGTCCAATTGCACTGTTAAACTGGACACGATAACCACGATTTACATGATAGTTACCAGCATCGTCCATCCAAGGAACTCGGAACATAATAACACGTTCTGGTTCGACTAAGCGCTCCAAAACAGCATTAGCTTCAAGTTCCGGCATCTTGTCCACAACTGGATCAAGGGTTGTTAGAACTTCCTGTACTGCCTGCAGGAATTCAGGCTCGTTCGCATTTTTTTGCTGAACGTCAGCCCAGATACGATTAACGTATTCATTTTTCATTATGTTACCTCTAATCGCTTACTACATATAGTCACGGTAAACGACGATTTATTTTAACAAAAAGCAAATGTTTATAAAAGTATTTAAAATAAAAACTAAATGAAATTTTCAAATTTCTTCGTATACAAATTAGTAGTACTTTTTAGTACTACCTTATATTAAAATGAAAAACCAAATTCAAAAAAGTGGAATATTTTTAAATTCAAATTTGCACTTGCAATAATTTTTCAAATTCAGATTTTTGAATTGGTGGAGAAAAATAAAATCCTTGAATATAATCGCAACCAACTTTTTGCAAAAAATCAAGTTGCTTTTTATTTTCAACTCCTTCTGCAACAATATTCATTCCAGATTCTTTTGCAAATGCAATTGTATGCTTAATTAGGCTTTCTCCACTTGGAGTTCCGATAAAATCAATCAAAGATTTATCAAGTTTTATAACATCAAATCGAAGAATTTGCAAACTTGCCAATGAAGAATATCCAGAACCAAAATCGTCCATGTGAAGTGAAAATCCATTGTTAATAAGTTCTTCTGCAAACACTTTAAATTCTCTACTTTTTAGTGCCACAGATTCTGTCAATTCAATTGGAACAAAGTACGGATCAATTTCAATAGATTTAGCAATGTTTGTATATTTTTTTACAAAATCTTTCTGAGACAAACTTAATCGAGAAAGATTTACCGAAATTGGAACAACTTCTTTTTTTTGCAAAAGTCGTTTCTTTTGATACTGACAAACTTTTTTAAAAACATATTCATCGAGAATTGAAATAAGCCCATCGCGTTCAAACAAAGAAATAAATTCGCCAGGCGGAATTAATTTTCCATCATCACCACGCCAACGAATAAGAGCTTCAGCACCAGAAACATTTTTAGTTTTTGAAGAATATTTTGGTTGAAGCCAAACTTCAAATTGTTCTTGTTCAATTGCTTTTTCAAACGAAGATTCCATAGCATTATCTTTTGCTTGTTTATCCACAAGTTTTGAATCATAATAAGCAACTGCAACACCATATTGATAATTTATACTTTCCATTGCAGTTGTAATTCTTTTTAGCAAAGTTACAGCAGGAACTTTTTTATCAATATTTCTATAAGCACCAAATTTTATCTTGATATTTTGAATTGGAGATATTTCAATAAATTGTGAAGCGATGCTCTTAAAAAAATCTTCATCAAATGAATCAGAATGGACAACAACTCCAGCAAACATATTATCATAAACCCGACCACTAACAATTGAAGGAATTTTTGCACTGTGAACAGTTGAAGCAAAATTCTTTATTAATTTATTCACAGCTTCTTTTCCATAGAATTGTTCAATTGAATATATGTTCGAAATTGTTGTAACAATAAGATCAAATTCAGGCAAAGAAGATTTGTTCAAAATAATATCAAGATAATGCAAAAACACATCTCTTGTATAAAATCCAGTTAACGAATCATACTCAGAATTTGAATAAACTTCATTTTTTTCTTTTGTCAAAATAATTTTTTCTAGACGTTTTTTTACAACATACGGATTATATGGCATTTGAATAAAATCAGTTGCACCAAGAGCAAACGCTCTTTCTTCATCTGTAATATTATTTTTTGAAGAAGATGCTAAAATCGGAATCGATGAAAGAATTGGATTTAATTGAATTCTCTCTAAAAACTCAAATCCATTTATCTGTGATGAATATAAATCAATAATTATAGCTGACAGTTCTTGATAATTATGAACAAGCATATCAAAATTTTTTAGTTGACTGCTTGTATCAATTACATCGTAATTATTTTGTAGAAAAGATTTTAAAATACTTATATTTGATGAATCATCATCGATTATTAAAATTTTTCGTTTTCCAATGTTGGTATTGTGTTTAATTAATTTTTCATTTTCGTCCATCAATTCTATTGAAGTATTTTCTATAAAATAATTTTGAAATGTTGCTTCACGAACAAATAAAAAAACTATTTGATTGTTATTTTTATCGATGAATGGGAAAAGTTCCATAACACACGGAATATAATTCATGTCAGATTCTTTTAATTTTCTTTGATAATTAACTCGCAAAGGTTTTTGAGAGTTGTTGTTAAAAATTTCAATTAAGCTTTGAAGATTTGAAAATCTTTTAAACATCGCTTTGTCATTTTCATGGCAAAGCGAACTACAAGAAAAAAAAACAAACCATTCACTGATTTTATGTGAATTTGCATCTTTGATGCACATATTCCATTCACTGTTTGCAATTTTTAAAATTGAATAGAAATCTTCTGTTAAGTTAACATACAGAATTTTTTGATAGTGAAGCAAAATCAGACGCTGCATTGTTTCATACATTATGTTATCAGAAAGTTCCATTTTTTCTCACAAGCATTTTTTTTAGGTAAATTAGAAATAAAAGAAAACTCCAACAGTGCTATTCTACTCCCATTATTTAAAAAAAGCAAATTCAAAATACACTAAATTATTACATTTTACAAAATTATCAGCGAGTAAATTTTACACCAACTACAATTTTTCTTGATGGAATGTAATATGAATCATGATAAGCAACTTGTTGATTTAACAAATTATTCACTTTAAAATAAGTTTCAATTGAATCGCTACATTTTATATTCAGTGTAATATCAAGCAAATGAAATTCTGGATAATATGAAGTATTATCGTTTGAAGTCCAACGCCTTCCTGTAAACGAATAATCAAGATTAAAAATAAATTGCCAAACATCTATACATAATCCTGCATGTGCTTGCCATTGAGGAACCCACATTATTTGTTTTCCTGTGGTGCAAAGTTTTGCCGAAGTATAAGTTGCATCTAACGACATTTTTAAAATATTGTTAAATAAGTTTTGCTCAAGTCCAAGTGTTACAACATTATAAAATCCATCGGCAGTATTATTTGGAATATATTTTCCACTTTGCATTGTCCAGTTAATTTTATTTTCATAATAAGAAAATTTATATTGTGCCCACAAAGGAAAATCATTTCGCTTAAACGCAAGACTGGCACTCCAACCAGTTTCTGGATTTAACTTAGGATTTCCGCCCCCCTCAGCCGTTTCTGGCCAATACAATTGATTGAATGTAGGTAAAACACACTCGCGAAAAAGTGACAACGAAATGCCTTCAAAAGACATTGTTAAACGAGGAAGGATTTTTACTCCTGCATTGTTGTTATACCAAAACAACGCAACAAGTTGCGGTTCAAGAGAAAATTTTTTAAGCTCGATTTTTTTTGCTGCTCCAAGTCCTACACTTATTCTGTTTGAATTAAAATTGTTAGCAAGCCATTCAAAATTACAAGTAGCAGAAAAATTCAAAATCCATTCTAAGTTTTCGTGAATACTCGTTTTAAAAAATCCAGTATTGTCAATATAAGAAGTTTTTCTATCGTTGATGTATTCAACATTTGCAAAATTAAAAACTAAATCTGTTTGCGATTTTAAAATAGAATTTGCAAAATCAAATTTTAAATAATTTAAAGTAGAAATATCAGTTTCAATTCCTTTTGATAATTCTTCCCCAGTTCCATGCGCTTTTAAATTATTATAATTTAGAAAACTTTTTCCCGAAAGATTTGCATTATCAAAAAGTTGAACGCTCCAGCCAAAATTTGCATTTGCTTGATTTGAAAAATTATCAAGATTTTTTCCAGTAGGTTTTTCAAATTCATTTTTTGCAGTAAAAACAGAAGTTGCTGCATTCAATTTGAATTTTCCAAAATCCTTTGCATAAAACGCATTCATATTCCAAATATCAAATAAACTGTTTTTGTAACTTGCAGACAAAGTATTGACAACTAATTTGTCAATAAAATTTTTTGTCGTAATTCGTACAATGCAGCCTGCAAATTCTGTGTCCGATAAAACTGGCGCATCATCAATTTCAATTTTTTCGATAGAATTTATGTCGATAGAATTCCAATCAAATTCTCCAGTCGTAGAATTGTTTGCAAGAATTCCATCAATATAAACTTTAATACAAAAACCTGTATATCCTTTGTACGAAAGTTGCGAAGCAGAACCAATTCCGCCAGTTGTCATTACAAGAAAACCATTTGACGCAAGAAACTCTTGAATGTTTAAACTTTTTGTCTGGGCAATTTTTTCTGAATCAAAAACACGAGTTTGTGCAATATTTTTTTGCAATTTGGATTTCGCTGAATTTTGATTTTCTACTTCAAAATCTTCGTCGTCCGATTTTATGTTTTCATTTTCAACAACTTGAAATCGAGAACTGTTTCCATAAGATGGATTTTCAATATTAGTTCTTCTTGATGTCGAACTTGAATTCGATTGAGCATAAACCGAATTCAAAAAAACATTTAAACATAAAACTGTGATTGTGCAAAACGCACGCATAAGGGAATTTTTCATACAACCTCCTATTGATTGTATAATTTTAGAGAAATTCTCCGTCTGACTTTTACAGTAGAATAGACTGCCCTGACTTTCACAGGATTGGAGGTGAATATTTTTCACGGAAAAAGTATAACAAACAATGTATTGCAATGCAATTAAAAAGCAAATTCACAAAAAAAAGATTTTTGATTAAATTCAATCAAGAAAAACTAAAGTCAGGCGCTCGGTTTTACAATTTTTTATTTATTTCCAAGTTTCCCAAGTCTTTTGAGAAAGTCCTACTGTAGCTGCATTTTTCCCGTTACGGCACACTGGCAATTTCATAAGTTTCAGTTGATTTTCAAAAAGTTTATCGACCTTTTCGCAATCATCAAGGTAGTAAATAGCCGCATAATCTTTCGATTTTTTATCAATCATTTCTTCAATAGCGTCGACTCTACTTCCAGTCTCGCGTGCAATCGCATTTACCACGCTGTCAAATTCACTACGACTCATCTCTTTTTCTTTTAAATCAACAAACTGGACTGGAATTTTTCTTTCAGAAAACCATCGTTGTGCAGTTTTTACATCAAAGTTTTTTAAAGTCCCAAATATTTGAATCATAAATTCTTTCTCGTTTTTAATGCTTTAGCCCAAAATAATCTAAAGTTGCTTTCATAATGTCTTGACGAATAAAGCAAGTATCATGCAAATAAACCACATTTACTCTTCCAGTTGAATGTTTGAGTGGGGAAGTTTTGGAATTTTATTATTCACAAAATACAAATTCGGTCCCTACGGGAGTTGAACCCGTCTTTCGACCTTGAGAGGGTCACGTCCTAGCCGATAGACGAAGGGACCATTTTAATCAATATATTTTATTCAAAATGTGTTTTTTAATAAAACATTACAACCAAAGTTCTACATCGCAATTCTAACATAAGTACACAGTATTAAAACTCTGCAATAAAAAAAGGTTGCCATAACTTTAGCAACCTTTCAGTTCCCCAAGGAGGATTCGAACCCCCACAGTCAGAACCAGAATCTGAAGTGCTACCATTACACAATCGGGGAAAGTGCACTAATAATATATTAAAATCGCCAGTTTATGTCAATATGAAGTAAAACTGCATTAAAATCAAACTCAAAATCGGGCGATTAATGTAAAATCATTTTCAAGATAATCATCAATAATTTGAACAGATTTTGCACCAACAGATTGTGCAAGATTTTTTACATCTGATGGATTGTAATAATAATATGGCTCTTCTTTATCCTGTGAACGTTGATTTAACATTGAACAAGCAAATCCTTCTTTTTTGAGCAAAGCAAATTTCTTAAAGGCATTTTCTAAAAATTCTTGATTGTTTCCTAAATTTAAATTGAAAATTCCAGAAGCATAAATCCAATCGTATCTACCATTAAAGTTTTTATAAAATAAATCGGCTTGTAAAAATTCCACAGTCGAAACATTTGAAGGTTCAAGTTTTAAACCATTTGCTTTTAAAATTTCAAGTTGTTTTTTTGCAGTTTCTATCATACGAGATGAAATATCAATTCCAACATATTTTACAGAAATTCCAAGTCCGCTTGTAATAAAATGAAACAAGTCACCAAGTCCACAACCAACATCAAGCAAAGATTTATTTTTTAAATCAACATTTTTTGTAAAAGCGGCAAAGCGTGTATATTGTGCTTGTCGACTTTCCCAACCAAGTATTTTGTAATTTTGTGCATTTATATTTTTAGCAGCCTCTTTGTCTAAAACATCATAAATCTTTTCTAACTCGGCAAAGTTTTTTTCATAATAGGAATTTATTTTGTCAATTCGATTAATAGAATTTTCAGCAATATTTTCAATACTTGACATAAATTAACCTCGAACTTTTTTCAACACAACAAATTGTACAAAATAATTTGTTTTTTTTGAAGTGCATTTATATATATTGTATTTATTGATTGTGCGATTACAAGTTTTTCAAGGAATTTTTCTTTCTCGAATTACTATGTCAGTATAACCTTTTGCAGTTAGCGCATCTATTTTTTCAATCAAATCTTTTGTTTCGACCGCTTTAATTGAAACTTTTACTACTTGAGAAGTTTTTTGCAAAATCACATTTTTAAAACCATCGCTTTGAACTTTTTTAGCAAATTCAAGTGCAGATTCTCGTTTTGAAAACGCACCAATTTGAACATCCCAAAATTTTCCGTCTTCGCGTTTTGTATTTTTAATTTTTTCTATTTTGTCTTTATTGGAATTTTCTTCTGACGGATTTTGAGTTTTTTTGATTTTAATTTGCACATATTTTATCCCAGCCATTTTGCATGCTTTTTTTGCGGTTTGAACACTTTGTTTTGTATATGGAGCAAGTTTTACAATTTCTAGCCGAACTTTTGCTATTCCACTGCCAATCATTCCAAGTTTAAAAGCAGCACCTTTTGATAAATCAATTTCTCTTGTTCCAACAAACGGACCTCGATCGTTCACTCTAACTTGAACAGATTTTCCATTTGAAAGATTTGTTACTTTTAAAATCGTATTAAATGGTAGCATTTTATGTGCACATGTCATCGCCCACATATCAAAAATTTCGCCATTTGAAGTTTTTTTTCCATGAAAATCTTCGGCATAATAAGAGGCAATCACGGAATTTTTATAAAGAGAATTTGCTTTTGCCGGCAAAAATATAAATGCCAAAATGAGTATAACAAAGATATTTTTCTTCATAGAATTAATATCGGCATTTTATGCTTTTTTTTCACATCTTAGAAATATTAAAAAAGGCAGAACTTTTTGAAGTGCACTTCAAAAAGTTCTGCCTTTTAAAACTTGATGTTATTTTAAAAATTATTTTTTTAACAACTCAGCAAGTTTTTCTGCTGTAAAGCCAAGATGTTCTGCAACTTTATTTGCAGGTCCTGATTCACCAAAACGATTAATACAAAAACAATTTTCTTTATCGGTAAACTGCAACCATTCTGTACAAACTCCAGCTTCTGTACATACGATTCGCTTTGGTTCTCCAATAATTGCTTTTTGTTCAGATTTAGAAAGTTCAGAGAATTTTTTCAAATCCGGAACTGATACAACACGAATTGTTTTTTCTGTTACAAGTTTAGTTGCTGTCAATGACATATTTACTTCTGAACCACTTGCAAGAATTGTAATATCAGGAGTTGAAGAACCTTCTTGTACAACATAAGCACCTTTTTTTGCCATATTTTCTTTCCAGTTCTTGTCGGCTTTTTCGTAAACAGCCAATGCCTGTCGCGTAAATGCCATACATACAGGATGGTCTTTTGAATCATAAGCGATTTTCCAGGCTTCAACAGATTCTTCTGGATCGCCTGGTCGAATTGCTTGCACTCCTGGAATTGTACGAAGCGAACACATTGTTTCAATTGGCTGATGAGTTGGGCCGTCTTCGCCAACATAAATTGAATCATGCGTAAACACATAAATTACAGGGCGTTTCATCAAAGACACAATCCGAAGCGAAGGTCTAAGATAATCTGCAAACACAAGGAATGTTGCACAAAATGGTCTTAATCCGCCATGAAGTGAAATTCCTGCACAAACAGCAGACATTGCAAATTCACGAATACCAAATTCAATTGTACGACCTTTGCGATTTGCAAAAGAGAATGTTCCGTTGTCTGTCGCTTTAAATGCGGTTTTGTTCGGTCCCATCAAATCAGCAGAACCTCCAACAAGATTTCCGTAACGAGTGGCAATTACATTTAAGGCTTTTCCAGAAGCATCACGCGTTGCGCATGAATCGCCAACTTTATATTCAACATCTGGAACCTCGCCTGTTGCTTTATCGTTATGGAATGCGTCCCATTCTTTTTTAAGTTCAGGATTTTCAGTTGCCCAAGATTCAAACTCTTTATTCCAATCGTCTTCGGCTTTTGCCCATTCAACTCGTTTTTCTTCAAAATATTTATATGCTTCTGGTAAAACATAAAAATCTTTATCCACTGGAAGTCCAAGTTTTGCTTTTGTTTCTTTTACACCTTCAACACCAAGTGGCGCACCATGCACATCCGCAGTTCCTGCTTTTGGAGAATCTTTTCCGATTATAGATTTGAGAATAATCAAAGATGGTTTGTCACTACAAGCTTTTGCTTCTTTTACAAGTTTTTCAATTTCGTTGACATCATACATACTTCCAGAAAGAACTTGCCAGCCATAAGATTCATAGCGCTTTTTGATATCATCTGTGAATGTAATATCTGTCGAACCATCAATTGAAATTCGATTCTCATCATAAAATACAATCAATTTTCCAAGTTTGAGATTTCCAGCAAAAGAAGACGCTTCCGATGCAACGCCTTCCTCAAGACAGCCTTCGCCGACTAATGAATATGTATAATGATTTACAATTGTTCGTTTTGACGTATTGAATTTTGCAGCAAGCATACTTTCGGCAACTGCCATTCCAACTGCCATAGAAACGCCTTGACCGAGAGGACCAGCAGTACATTCAACTCCGTCTGTAATTCCATATTCAGGATGTCCACAACAAACGGAACCAACTTGACGAAAATTTTTTATATCATCTAAAGTTACTTTGTATCCAGAAAGATGAAGGATTGAATACAACAACATCGAGCCATGCCCTGCAGAAAGAACAAATCTATCTCTGTCTGCCCATTTTGAATTAGCAGGATTGTGTTTTAAAATTTCTCCGTAAAGCACGCTTGCGACTTCTGCCGCTCCCAAAGGTAGACCTGGGTGACCTGAATTCGCTTTTTGAATCGCATCCATCGAAAGACTGCGAATACTTGTTGCAACAGCAGAAATTGCCTTTTCGTTCATAAATTTTACCTCACTATTATTTTATTGGCAGATTCTATCAATTCATCTAAACTAGCGTGTTTTTCTAGCAATTGTTTAAAATCATTGTTCTTAAACAAAGTAGCCAACTGAGAAAGAACTTGAAGATGTGTTTGTGAGTTTGCCGTTAAAATAACAAACATAACATAAACATGTCTAGCATCTGGAGCGTTCATATCGATTGCCTTTTTTAGATAACAAACTGATATTTGTTGATTATCACTATTTTTAAGAATAATTCCTCTGCAATGAGGCAGTGCAATTCCATATCCAACTGCGGTGCTCATCACACGTTCACGATCACATAATGCAGTATAAACAGTTTCTTTTGTAACTTCATCTGGCAAAGAAAGTTTATCACAAATGTTTTTATAAATTTCTGATGTTGTGTCACCTTCTACATCAAACAATGCAATACCACGACTCAAAAGTTCAGCAACTTCATTTTTATTTTCCATAAAATTAACCTCTCTGTATAATTTTTTTTTCAATCAATTACAGTAAAATCTTGCTTTTTACTAGCAAAGATTGCACTGCGCAATACGTCTTCAATGTCTTCAAAATTAAATTCCATTCCATCAAGCGAAGCGGCAATTGTATTTGCTTCATCTATTAAACTTTCTGGCTCAAAAGCAATTGATTCTATTAACTTTGTAAGATGATTAAACAATTGAATCAAGATTACTAATTCTTGTTGTGGATATAAATTGAATCTTCCTCCTGAACGATCAATTTCGTATACTAAGCCATTGATTTTTGTATATAAAAGCAAAGCGTTATGTCGAATATCTCCAATTTGATGATCAGCAAACCAATTATATTCGCTTAAAATTATATCATTTCGATTTGTGATGTGCAATAATAAGTCTTTTCGATATGTGTCAGGAATAAAATAACGATGCGGAAAAATCATATCCATAAGTTCTGTCATATCAGTTTTTTTTTGATATGCAAAATCTTTTATGTATTCATCAATTATAAATTTTGGAACAGAATATATAAGATTATATTTTGTTTTATTTGTATTCCTCGATTCTGGCTCTTGATTCCAAGGACCAATTACAGGAATTGCTTTGCCGGCAAACCATAATCTTGTTTCGACGCCAAACAATTCCACTGAAACTTTTTTTGTTCGCTTAAGGAATTCTTCGATTGAGCCACAAAATTTTGTGCAAAGTTCTTCTTCAAATTCAATAAAAAGTTCTGCTAGTTCTTCTTCAATTGAACTTCGAGGACCTCTTTCTTTAAATTGTAAAAGAAATGATTTTTCGACAGCTTTGTACCACTGATTACGCAAAATGTCATCTTCCGTAAGTTCTAAGTTTTCGTTTTTTTCTCTAAGCAGTGGCATGACATTTATTATTCCTTCATCCCAGTTTTCAACTGAAAATAAAAGCCTATCGCCTGCTTTAATTTTATATTTCTTAAACAAAGAAGAAAGATCTATCGAAGTCAATTTTACTTTCATTGGAAGTTCAAAATCGTGTTCTGCTATATTATAATCTTCCATTCCAGGATCATTTGCGATGTATTGAGATTCGTATTCTTCGCCATATAAAGAAAAATGTTCTAGTGCAAATTCTTTTGGATATTCTATAAATTTTTTTGCAAGAATATTATTATCCCAAACAAAGTTTAGCGAATACGACATTATTTCTTGGTCAACAAAAGGCATACATCTGTGCCCAGGAAGAAAACACTGATTAGAACATTCTTCTTCAGACAAAATAGCACTGAATATTTTTCCAGAAAAGCAACCTGCACGAGTTTTAAATTTGCCACTCTCAAGTTCAACAACATATGGTGATGAATCAATTAAGTCTTGCGCTTCTTTTGGTGAAATTTTGCAATCTAAATAAGACATACATTTTACAAATTCTTTCAATGTAAATTCATCAGGA
>CAZOTD010000012.1:0-21477 GCA_964582685.1 uncultured Treponema sp.
GTTACATTAATTTTTTAAGAGGAGAACAATATGGCAAAAAACAGTAAAAATTCTGTTCACACTAATCCAATTGCATTAAGTCAAGATGAAGTTGATAAAGTAATGGAAGGACATAATCTTAGTTCTGCAAAAAAAGATTCAAATAACATCAATGTAAAAATTCAAAAACTTAAAGAAAAAACAAAATCTGTTGAGGAAATTTTAGAAGCGGAACGAGTTGAACTTAAAAATAGTGAGACTAAAAAAAGTGCAGAAAAACTTTCAGTTTATTTTGAAGGAAAACTTTACGGAACTGCAATTCTTTCTTTAAAAAATGGTAAAAAAATTGTTGAACTTTTGACAATTAAAAAGCAAAAATAATTTTGAATTAAAATTTTAACCCAAATGTCTTTGTTTTTTGCAAATGCAAATGATTGCACTTTAGATAGTTTTGTTACATTATAAACTAAAAACTTATATTTTTTCTTGCCCTTATTTTGCATATTTATTATATTTAACTTTATGGAAGATTTGTACAAAATCCTTGGCGTAGAAAAAACAGCATCACAAGACGAAATAAAAAAAGCGTATCGAAATCTTGCTTTTAAATATCATCCAGATAGAAATCAAGGTAGCAAAGAAGCAGAAGAAAAATTAAAAAAAATTAATGCAGCGTATACAGTATTAGGTGATCCTTCACAACGGCGAACTTATGACGCTGGCGGATTCAATGAAAATTCAACATATCAGAATACAACTAATCGAGGTTCATATTATAATCCATTTGGCGGATTTTACGGAAACGAAAGTAGTGATTCACAAAATTATTCTGCTTACGAAGAATTCTTTAAGAATTTTTATTCTAATGCTTCAAATAATAAAGATTACAAACAATACAATGGCGAAAAACTTTCCTTTTGGGAAGGTCTTTCAAAACTTTGTGTTGGACTATTAGTAACTGTGTTAGGTGTTTATTCATTTGGCATTACATTATTCTTTTTGCCAATTGGTCCTGTTTTGAGTTTTTTAGCAGTAGCAAATGGAATTTCAAATGTGCTTAGAGGAGCAACCGCAATGTATAAAGCGGTTACCTCGAAATCAAAGAAGTAGATTTATCTTTGACGGAAAATAATTCTTCCGCGATCGAGATCATAAGGAGAAAGAGCAACTTTTACAGTGTCTCCTGGAACGATTCTGATATAATGTTTGCGCATTTTTCCTGAGATATATGCCATAATAATATGACCGTTTTGTAGTTCAACACGGAAAATGGTATTTGGTAGGGCTTCTTTAACAATACCTTCCACTTCAATAGCTTCTTCTTTAGCCACGATTCCTCCAATTTTAAATTAATTTTAATACGATTTTTGTTGTTTTTTTCATCGATTACATTTATATTAGTATCTACAAAATAAAAAAATTGTCAACGGGTTCTTTTTGATAGAAAATTGAATTTGTTGACACGGAGTAAACTATGAAACAAGAATTTATTGACAAGATGAAGGATAGACTTCTTCAAATGCGTACTGATATTTATGAATCTCTTGCTAAAAAAAATGAAGATTTTAAAGGACTTGTAAATGCTGTGGAATCAGGAGATGAATGCGATATTGCTTCTGATGCAATTGATAGAACAATGCTTGATTCACTTGGGAAACAAGATGCAGAGCGCCTTGATTTAGTAAATAGAGCCTTGTCTCGTATCTCACAAGGAAAATATGGTGTATGTATTGTTTGTGGAAAAGATATTCCAATTGCTCGCTTAGAATCAATTCCTTGGACAGGAATGTGTGTAGATTGCAAATCAAAATCTGAAAAAAATAATCGTTAATTTTTTGGTGAAAAAAATATTTAATCTAAATCGACAAGTTTAAAATTTTGTTTTGAATTTGAATAATCATGCCGGAGCAATACCGCTTTTTGTGTATATCCGGCTTTTTTTATAGCTTTTTGTGCTATGTCAAAGGCTCCATCAATTGTTTCTACACAGTGACTATCTGAACAAATAGTTATTGGAATATTGTTTTGACAAAGAAGTTCAAGCATATAACTTCCTGGATAGACATCATCAATTGCGCCTCTTGTAATTCCGCCTGTATTTACTTCTACAATAACATTCGTTTTTGAAATTTCTTTAACGAGTGCTTTTATTTCATTTTTGTACCAACCAGCATTTTCATCAAAGAATTTAAGTTGGCCATTTCTTTTGCGTATAAGGTCTGGGTGCCCGAGAATTGTAAAATCGTTTTGCTTAAGCATTTGTCGTTGAAGATAAAAATATTCTTGAACCGCTTTTTTTCCATTTCCATTAAAGAGGCGTTCAATTCCGAGTTTTACACCTTCGACAGATTCATCTACTGTAACAAATCCATTTTTGTTTACAAGATAATGAACAGAGCCGATTAAAAAATCAGGTTTAAAAGTCTCAAAGCGCTTAAATGATGCTTCACACATTGACGGAATAAAATCCGCCTCAAAGCCGAGAAGAATATCAAGTTTGTTTTTGTATTTTTTTTCAAGTCGACGAATTTCTTTAACATAGTTTTCATGTTCATTTGCTGCAATGTGCCAATCTGCCGCAAAAGGAAACATACTATGTCCAGAAAAACCAAGTGCATTGATTTCTTTTTTGATAGCGGCCTTTACCATTTCTTCTGCAGAATTTTTTCCATCACAAAATGTTGTGTGTGTGTGATAATTTGTTTTAAAGTTCATTTTTTTTCATCCAATTTTTGACTACTTGTTTAAATTGTGTAAGTTCTGTACAAAGTGCATTATAGTTAAGTTGTAATGCGTCTATGTCTTGAGATTTTGCGGCTCTGTTTAATCTTGTTCCATAATCTGAAAGACTTGATGCTGAAACGCTTGAACTTGAACCTTTTATTGTATGACCTGTGCGACGAAGTTCTTCAAAATCTTTTGAATCAATAAGCGAAGGAATTTTATTAATTAACTTTTCAGATTGTTCAATAAAGTCGTTTAAGAGTTGAGTTCCGAAAGAATAATCATTTGCGATTGTGTCTATAAAATCAGATTCATTCCAAGTCATTTCGTGTTCTGCGTGTTCTTCAAGCAGAGTTGCAATTTCTTGTGCATTCGGGAGAACTAATGCTGTATTCCATTTTTCAATAATTTCACGAATAAGTTCGCTTTTAAATGGTTTAACAATTACATCGTTCATTCCTGATTTTCTATAATATTTAAAAGCACTTTTGTCTGAGTGAGCAGTGCAAGCGATAATAATTCCTTTAAAACCAAAATTGCGAATTTCAATTGTGGCATCAATTCCATTTTTGATTGGCATTTCAATGTCCATAAAAATAAAATCTGTTTCTGGATGCATACTAACAATATCTACTGCTTCTTGTCCATTATTTGCTTCAAGCACATCGGCCCCAAATTTTTGAAGGAATGTTGAAAGAAGTCTTCGATTGACAATGTGATCTTCAACTACAACAATGTGAAGTCCATTTGCAATTTCTGAATCTTGCGTTTTATTTATGATATTTTGATTTTTATTTGAAAAAGCAATTTGAGGTAAATTAGATTTTTTTATTCGATTTGCAAATTCTCTTTCATGCAAAACAATTCCAGGATCGCGTTGCTCTTTTACTGCCGTTTCAAATAATTCTTTAAAACTACGTGCAAGTAAGTCGTGAAGTTTTTTTCGCTTTATAGGTTTATAAAGATAATCGTCGAACCAATTCAAAAACTTCATTTTCGCTTTTTCGCCCATTTGACCTTCTGGCACCATAAGGTAAAGTTTTGTATTGTTGATTTCTTTATCATCATTTATTTCTGCTGCCAAATGCCAACCATCAACTTTTGGCATAACAAGATCGATAAAGACAATTGTAAAAGGTTCTCCAATTTTTGCATGCATTCGCATTAATTTAATAGCGTCGTTTGCATTCGACGAAGTAAAAACATTTGTTATGCCAAACCTTAAAAGTGATTTTACAAAACTTTTTTGAGCAAGCAAACTGTCATCGATTACAAGTATTTTTGTGCGTGCAGGAATTACAAGTTCATAATTTATTTTTTCGTCGGTGACCATCGGTCTATAAGGAATTTTGAAAAAGAAAATTGAGCCACCTCTTGGATTGTCTTTAATTCCAATAGTTCCTTTCATTGCGGTAACAAGAGATTTTGAAATAGAAAGTCCAAGCCCTGTTCCGCCATATTTTCTTGTTGTTGAAGCATCGGCTTGATAATAGGCACTGAATAATTTTTCCTTTGCTTCGTCTGGAACTCCGATTCCTGTGTCAGTGATTTTGAACAAAAGATTGTCGTTATCAAGAGTTACACTTACAAAAATGTAACCTTTAGAAGTAAATTTAACTGCATTCTTAATTATGTTAAGAAGAATTTGTTGTATACGAATTTCATCTCCCATAATATATTCAGAAATTGAAGTCGAAATATCTGTTACGATTTCTAGCCCTTTGTTAAATGCTTCGATACTGACTAGGTCAGTAGTTTTTTCAACTAAAGAAATAATATTAAAAGGCGAATCTTCTAACTTAAAATTTTTATTGCTGATTGTCGTATAGTCAAGAATATTATTTGCAAGAGAAAGTAAAACTTCAGAGCTAAATTGAATTTGGCGAATATATTCTTTTTGTTCACGGTTTAGTTGTGTTTCGTTTAATAATTCGAGAGAACCGATAATTGTTTGAATTGGAGTTCTAATTTCGTGAAGTGTACTTGCGAGAAATCTGCTTGAGTTTTGAATTTCGTTATCTTGACTTTGCATGCAAAACTTCTATAACTTTAGAAATGATTACATCAGGTTTTTGTGGTTTTACAAGATAACTGCTAGCACCAAGACTTAACGCTTGAATTACAGCTTCTCTTTGTGTAGCTTGTGAGTAAATAATAATCGGTGGAGAATTAGGCGAAATCTTCAGTTTTGTAAGAACATCAAATCCTGAAATACCTTGCATAAAAATGTCAAGAATTACAAGGTCAAAATGTTCTTTTTCGATTGCTTCAAGAAAACTTGCGCCATTGTCAAACAGAATTGTTTCTGCTCCCATAAGTCCTAAAGAACGTTGCAATAAAGAACGCACAACACTGTCATCATCAACAACCGCAACTTTAAATACAGTTCCTTCTGTATCATTAATATCTAAGTCAAAATTAAATCGCTGGTCAATTGTTTCATCGTCAACTTCTTGTTGCGTTAAAATTTCTTCTGCGATGAGTTCTGGAATTTCTTCTTCTGATGTTTGAATTGAAATAAATGAACTTAAAATTTGTCTTAAATCAGTTACAACTTTAATCTCTGAATATTGAGGATGACCATCAAGAAAATCTGGAATAAAAGTATCTAGTGAAAGAATTTTTATATTCTTCTGTGGAATTCTTTTTTCTGTGAGAATTGTATCAAAAAGATATTCAAGATTAATTCCATCGACAAAAGAAAGTTTAAGGTCAGTCATCATAAGAATAAGTTTTGGATTTATAAGTTCATGTTTATCGATAAGTTCTGTAAGGCGATATTTTAGAAGAGTTATTTTTTCTCTGTTGAGAACTTGCACAAATTCAACAAAGATAATGTTGTTGTTGTGATGAACTTGTAAAATCGAAGGAGTTG
Organism: uncultured Treponema sp.; assembly: GCA_964582685.1. GTDB lineage: Bacteria > Spirochaetota > Spirochaetia > Treponematales > Treponemataceae > Treponema_D. The sequence continues at coordinate 5,579 of CAZOTD010000012.1, forward strand.
TGTCAACTGAAAAACTTACTTTTAAAACATTTCCAATTGCCTTCATAAACGAATTGAAATTAATTGGCGTTGGAAAATATTTAATTACTCTATATCTTACTAAAGACGCAATTCTTGCTTTATCAATTTGTGGACCTGTAAGAATAATCGGAATGTTTTTTGCGTTTGGATCTGATTGCTTACTTTTTAGAAAATCCGTTAATTCCGTAAAAGAATCTGAAACATCCATAAGAACAAGGTCAGGCAAGGAAGTTACAAGTCTAGTATAAGCATCTCTCTTTCCGTTTGTAACTTCTACAGAAATATTCTCAGCGGAAAGTTTTTCGCTCATAAAATCACTAAATAATTTTGAAGAGTCAATAATCAAAACCTTTTTCATATTACTATCATATTATAGCGAATTTCGAGGTTTATCAATATTAAAAAGAAATTCTTGTTGATAAGAAAGAAATAGAGTAGAATTAGTTTATAAAAAAATAATTTTGAGGTGATTATGAAATTTGTTGAAATTCTTGCTCCAGGTTTTGAAGAAATCGAAGCACTTTCTCCTGTAGATTATTTGCGTCGAGGAAAAGTAGAAGTTACAGTTGCAGGGATTTGTGCAACTGGAGAAAATTATTCTGATATTATTCAAGGGTCGCATGGAATAAAAGTTCAATGCGATATGAGTTTTGACGATTATCTTGCAAGTTTAGAAAATACATTACCTGATGGAATTATAATTCCTGGTGGAATGCCTGGTGCTACAAATATCGGACAAAATAAAAGTGTTCTTGATTTTATTGTCCGTATGAATCAAGAAGAAAAATTTGTCTGTGCAATTTGTGCAGCGCCAATTGTAGTTCTCGCACAAACAGGAATTCTTGCAGGTAAACAATTTACTTGTTATCCGGGAATGGAACAAAAAATTTCGCAATTTGTTCCAGAATCTAAAAATCTTGAACAAATTATGAAAGGAAGTTCTATTAATCACGAAAAATCTCATATTCGTGATGGAAATCTTATTACTGCAAGAGGTCCTGGTGCTGCAGAAGAATTTTCAATGCTAATTTTAAAATCCGCTTGTGGCGAAGATGAAATGTTAAAAGTTAAAACTTCGAGTGTTCAAAGATAAAATAATTTTTACAAAAAAATCATTATCAATCACTTTTTATAAATGCGATATTGTGCTATAATTGTGAATACTTTTTTTAATTAAAATTAAAAGATAAAAACTGCCTAAAATGTCGTCAGTTTTTATCTTTTCAAGTTTGCGTTGCAAACTTTATATTTGACTTGCGATTTTTCACTTCGTTGCAAAATCGCGCTAAAAAGCCAATTCGGAAATTGATATTTCCTCTTTGGCTTTTTATTGGAGTAATTATGAAAAAAATCGTAGCTATTGCACTTTCAATTCTTGCATTGGGATTAGTTTCTTGTAAAAAAACAAAAGTTGAAATTAATGGAATTGCCGATCTTGAAGGGAAAAAAATCGGAGTTCAAGCAGGAACTACAGGAGAAATATGGAGCCAAGAAAGTTCCAATGCAAAAGCAGTTTCCTCTTATGTAAGCGGAATAGACGCAGCACTTGACCTTAAAGCTGGAAGAATTGATGCAGTTGTTATTGACGAACTTCCTGCAAAAGAAATTGTAAGTCGCAATCCAGATTTGATAGTTGTTCGCGATTCTTATTTTGCAGAAAATAAAGAAGAATATGCAATCGCTGTTAAAAAAGGAAATACAGAAATTCTTAATAATATAAATGCTACAATTAATGAAATGAGAAATTCTGGTGATTATGAAATGCTTCTCAAAGCATTTATGCCAGCAGATGGAAAAATTCAAATTCCAAGTCATCTTGAATATTCAGCTTCTGGAAAAATTAAACTTGGAACAAATGCAGCATTTCCTCCTTTTGAATACACATCTGGAACAGAATATGTTGGTTTTGACATCACAATGGGAGAATATATTGCACGAACTTGCAAAAAAAATCTTGAAGTTGTAGATATGAAATTTGATTCTCTTATTCCTGCACTTTCATCTGGCGTAGTTGATTTTGTTGCTGCAGGAATGTCTGTAACGGAAGAGAGAAAAAAGAATGTCGATTTTTCAGTTCCATATTTTGCTTCGGAGCAAGTAATTATCGTTCGTAAGTAGGTTAATATGTTTAATGCTTTCATTGATACAATGATTGCCGATGAACGATGGAAAATGCTGCTTGGAGGGCTCTCAAATACTCTTTTGATTGCAGTATGCGCTATTGTTATTGGGACAATTCTTGGTTGTATTTTTGCTTTGATGAAAATGTCTGATTCAAAATTTATTCGTGCAATTGCAAATCTTTATACAACTGTGCTTCGTGGAATTCCACTTGCAACTCAACTTATGATTTTTTACTTTGTTGTTTTTGCTCCATTGGGTTTGGATTCAATAGTTGTTGCAATTATTGGTTATGGAATAAATTCTGGAGCATATTGTACTGAGATTTTTCGTGCAGGTATTCAAGGAATTGATATTGGGCAGACAGAAGCTGGTCGTTCACTTGGAATGACCAAAAATCAAACTTTGTTCAAGATTGTACTTCCTCAAGCTGTTAAAGCAGTTCTTCCAACTTACATTAGTGAATTTATTGTTTTAATTAAAGAAACTTCTGTTGCAAGTTTTATTGCGGTAACAGATTTAAACAAAGCCGGAGACAATATTAGAAATCAGACATTTAATGCTTGGGTTCCTTTGTTGACTTGTGGAGCAGTTTACTTGTTACTTACTTTAACGCTTACTAAAGTATTTGGTATTCTTGAAAAAAGGCTGGCAAAAAGTGATAGACATTAAAGATTTGCATATTAGTTTTAAGGAACTTCATGTACTAAAAGGCGTAACTACATCAATTGAAAAAGGTGAAAAAGTTGTAATTATCGGTCCTTCTGGTTCAGGTAAATCAACGCTTTTAAGATGTATGAATCGTCTTGAAACTCCAAGTTCTGGTTCTATTAAATTTGATGGAATTGAAATGACTGCAAAAGATTGCAATCTTGATCTTTGTCGACAAAAAATGGGAATGGTTTTTCAGCATTTTAATCTTTTTCCACATCTTACAGTTCTTGAAAATATTACACTTGCTCCAGTTACTCTTAAATTAAAAACTAGAGAAGAAGCAACAGAAAAAGCGTTTGAATTGCTTAATAGAATTGGTCTTGCTGATAAGGCGAAAAGTTATCCATCTTCACTTTCAGGAGGGCAAAAACAACGAATTGCAATTATAAGAACTCTTGCAATGGATCCAGAAGTTATTCTTTTTGACGAACCGACAAGCGCTCTTGATCCAGAAATGGTTGGCGAAGTTCTTGAAGTAATGAAAGATTTGGCAAGAGACGGAATGACTATGGCAGTAGTAACACACGAAATGGCTTTTGCACGAGAAGTTGCAGATCGCGTTTTGTTTATGGACGGTGGTGTAATTATGGAAGAAGGAACGCCTGAAGAAATTTTTCAAAATCCAAAGTGTGACAGATTGAAGCAATTCTTAGATGCTGTCCTTTGATTGTCTTAATTTGTACTTTTATTTTTTGTGCCTCATACTTTTATTTTGAGGCACAAAAAATAAAAGATATGGGCTAATTATTTCCCAATAATATTGCGGGCAAGAATTTTTGCAATATTAGGTCGTTTTACTAAATCGCCTTTTAAGCCTTCTTCGCGTGCTTTGTTTACATAATCTGGGCTTTGGAAAGAATATGTAAAATGTGTGTGAACATCGTAAGTGCCTTTCATCAAAGCATAAGCATCTTCTGTCATAACAAGTTCTTCATCGGTTGGAATTACAAAAATCTTTGTCTTTGAATCATCTGTATGAATATAAGTTTCTGCATTTCCTGTAAAACTCCAATCATTTCGCTGCTCGTCAATTTTGATTCCATAATTTTCTAAACCAGAACAAGCTTTAAATCGAGTAATTGGTCCGCGTTCTCCAACTCCTGCTGTCCAAACAATTGCATCAACATGACCGAGTTCTGCCATAAATGCACCAATATATTTTTTGATTCTTAATGCTTCCATTTCAATTGAAAGTTGACAGAGTTTGTCGCCTTTTGCCGCTTCAATTTCAATGTCGCGTCTGTCAGAAAAGCGTCCTGTAATTCCAAGACAGCCACATTTTTTATTTAACGCTTTATCCATTTCATCAGCGTTCATTCCAGTTTTTCGCATAATGTAAAATGGAAGTGCTGGGTCTAAATCGCCCGAACGAGTTCCCATTATTAAACCTTCAAGTGGCGTGATTCCCATTGTTGTATCGTAGCAAACGCCGTTTTTTACGGCACACATACTTGAACCGTTTCCAATGTGGCAAATAATTAAATTTGTATCTTTTGGCTCTTTCCCTAAAAGTACAGCGGCTCTTTTTGCAGTGTACAAAAATGAAGTTCCATGAAAGCCATAGCGACGTGCTGCATATTTTTCGTACCATTCACGTGGAATTGCGTATTGAAAAGTTTCTTCTGGCATTGTTTGATGCCAAGCAGTGTCCATAATTGCAGAGTGTGGAATATTTGGCATAACCTTTTGGGCCGCTTCAATTCCCATAATATTTGCAGGCATGTGAAGAGGTCCTAAATCTACAACATCGCGAAAACCGTCTAAAACTTCTGGAGTTATCAAAACTGATTTTGTAAATTTTTCTCCACCATGCAAAACACGATGACCGACCGCTCCAATTTCGTCCATAGAATTAATTACGCCAACTTCGGAATCTGTTATTTCTTTTATGATAAGTTCAATTGCTTCTTTATGAGTAGGGCAAGGACTTGAGATTTCTGTTTTTTTTCCTTTTGCTTTGTGAGTAATGCAACTTCCTTCAATTCCAATACGTTCAACAATTCCGTTTGACATTACATCTTTGTTATCCCAATCGTAAACTTGATATTTTGCTGAAGATGAACCGCAGTTCAAAGTTAAAATAACCATGATTTTCTCCTGTTATGAGGTAAGACTTTAAGTGAAGAAGTTTTGCCTTTAATTTTAGATGATTAAAATAGTATAATTAATTTTTACCTATTAGTCGAGTATTATTATCTTGCAACAAATATTTTGAATGTTTATATATTTTCAATTTGTTACACCTTAGTACTTGATTTATGTACACAATATTTTTTATTAATAATTTTTTGCGACAATTCCAAAGTTGTATGAAGATTCATTTTTCTTAAAATACATTGCCTTAAACGGATGAATGTTAAGTGGATTATTTGCCCATCCACCAAGTTCATTTGTATTTACAGTGTGCATATCAATCGAAAAACAAACAGGCAAAACCATTGCGCTTGAAAGTAAAATATCTTCTGCTTTAGAAAGATAATCAAATCGCTCTTGTTTATCCATTGTAAGATTTGCTTTATCAAGGAATTGGTCAAATTCCGTATTTTTCCAATGACTGTCATTCATAGTTGAATCGCTTCTAAATAATTCAAGAAACGCAATCGGATCTGCAAAGTCGCCAATCCAAGTATAAATGACAAGGTCGGTTTTTTGTTCTTGAATTGAAGTAAAATAATTTTGATATTTTGAAACTTCAATATTAAGATTTACGCCAACATGTGCCCAAGCATTTTTTAACATCTGCGCCGACTGATAAATTTCAGTTCCTTGTGGAATCACAAATGTCAAGTCAATAACGTCAGTTTCTTTTAACCCTAATTCTTTTTTTGCTTCTTTCATTAAATTATTTGCATAAGCGTAATCGGTAAAATCAAGTGGTGATGGCTGTTTGTATCCAGAAAGAGGAAAAACATAAGTTGTTGCTGGAAAAATTGAACCATAACGAAGTTGTTCCCAAGGTGTTGCATCTAAAAGTGCTTGTCGAACTTTTTCTGTCAAGTAAGGTGAATTATCGGTTTTAAAAAAATAGTAAGTAATTCCAAAAATGCGTTCGAGCTTAATTGCATTTTTATCTAAAATTTGAGAAGCCTTATGTGTTCCTGCAATCCATTGAATTTTTCCTGTGTTAAAAAGCATAGAAATTTCGTCTGTGTCTTCTCCACCAATAATTTTGATTTTTGGAATACGAACATTTTTTACATCATAATAATACTCGTTTTTTTCGAGAATAATTTCACTATCCGAAATATGAGTTAATTTATAAGGTCCAGAATATTTGTCTTGTTCTTTAGTTATTGCAGCAAATGCATGATGACATAAAATGCCTGGTAAATGACTTATTGGACTTTCAAGTTCAAGGCTAAAAGTGTAATCATCATTTGCAAAAATTGCAACTTGCTCTCTAGTTCCAGTTCCAAGTCGATAATTTCGTGCACCTTTTATAATATCTAAAAAGGAAGCGTAATTTGCTTCTGGATTTGAAATTAAGTCCAACCAAGCGTCTTTAATTACTTGACTTGTAATTGCTGAACCATCGGAAAATTTGGCATCAGTTCTAAGCGAAAAAATCCAATATTTTTTATCGCGACTTGTTTTATATTCGTTTATAAGACCTTTGTCAGGTTCTGCAGTTGAATAATTGTAAGAAAAAAGTCCTTCATAAAGGCTATTCAAAATTTGTGCTTCGTCCAAAAAAGAAGAAGTGTGCGGATTAAGATTAAGTATTAAAGAATTGATACTTACAGTCATTTCTTTTTGATATTCATCTGGAATTTCTTCTTCTTGGCCTAAAAGTTTTAAAAATTCCTCTGGCAAAATATTGTGTTCATCTTGCATAGGTGTTTCTTGTGAATAAAGAAAAAATCCTATACATAGCAAAAATGTATAACAAATAATTTTTTTAATCATTTTCAATTCCCAATTTTTTCATTTGAGCTTGTTCTTCAACAAGTAAAATATAATCTCCACGATGTTGTTTTGTATTGATAAGTGTATTTTTCATCGTTGTAAGTTCCATTTTCATTCCTCTAATTAATTTTTTGGAATCTGGTTCTGCAACATCTTTAAAATAAGTATCAAGTGCTGCAATTTGGACTAAAAGGCGTTGTGCGTCTGCCACTTGTTTATTTAAAAATTCGAGAATTTTATCAGGCGGATTACTTTCGATTTTTTGATAACTTGGAAGAGTTTTTAGAGAAAAAGAATTATACATAGAAATTCTTTTTGACAAATCATCTAAAAAATCGTTGATATTAATTTTTTCTCGAGTAACAGTTCCTGTTGTGGAATCTGTAATGCTGACATTGTAAATTATTTGCGGTTCAGCCAAATTGAAAAGTTTTCGCAGTTTTTGAATAAGCTTGTTAAAAAAAGATTGATGTTCTGTTTGAAGAACAATTTTATTTTCTGTTATTTTGTCCATTACAGTTTGTAATTGCGGACCAAGTCCAGAAAGTGCATGAACAGCACTCATAAGAATCTCTTTTGTATCAATTTGCTTTGTCTTTACTTCTTTTTTTTCCTGTTTCATTTCAAGTTTACTAAGAAGTTCAGTTTGGAGTTTTTCTTTTTGAGGCGAAAGATCTTCTTTTGCAATTTCTTCAATAAGAGCGGTATAATAAGGTTGTTTTTTTTCTAGTGTCGGAAAAGTTTTTTTTATTTCTGCAATTTCTGAAGGAATTGATTCATTTGCTTTTTCTGCATTGAATTTTGGACTTTCAAAAACATTTTTTCTGACAAATGCTTTGTAAACTTCTTTTTGAAAGTCGCTCAAATCTTTGAGAATAAGATTTATTTCTTTTGTCGTGTTGTCGCATTTTACGATATTATCACTTATTGCTGTAGCAGAAAGAGCTGTTGAACCTTGTTTTGCTTCTGCAAACAATGTTGCCAATCCTCTTGTATTAGGCGAAGTATTTGTAACGGAAAAAGAATGCCAATCAAAAGTTTTATTAAATTCTACAAACTTTTTAATTGAAGCAAAACCTGTATTTTCAATTGAAAATTTGTAGTAATTACAAATAAAATCAAGAATTCCTTCATAGTCAGAAAGACGAGTTCCAATTACTAAAGCTCTTTCTGAATCTTGATATTGTTCGTTTGAAATTAATTCCACTCCAGAAATGTTTTTTTCAAGTTTATAAGGATCTGGTTTTATAATTGACTTTTGAATAAGAAAATCGATAATGTTTTGTACACAAGTATGGATTTGCCTGTATTTTTCCAAAAGTTGTGGAAGAACTTCGGAATTATAATAAACAGTTCGTTCATCGACTGCGACAATAAATTTTTTTGAAAATTCAGTATCTGGCATAAAAAATCATCCCTCAAATAAACGATTAATAATATTATCATACATTATTGTAAAATTTGCAAATGTCTGATATTATTATTATCGTAAGATAATCTAAATAATTGGAGATATTTATGGCTAATAAAATTACTATTATTGGTGCAGGCCAAGTCGGCTCAACAGTTGCATATGCATTGACATTAAAGCAACTTGCTTCAGAAATTGTTATTATTGATATTATTAAAGATAAGGCAATGGGCGAGGCAATGGATATTCGTCAGGGAACTCCATTTGTTGGACCTGTAAATGTCCGTGACGGAGATTATGAAGATGCAAAAGGTTCTGATATTGTAGTTTTTACTTCTGGTGTTGGAAGAAAACCAGGACAATCCCGTCTTGACCTTACACAGACAAATGTTGATATTGCAAAATCGGTTATTCCCACAATTACAAAAGCATGCCCAGACGCTCTTTATGTAATCGTAGCGAATCCTGTTGATATTATCACTTATCAATTCATCAAAACTTCAGGAATTCCTGCAAGCCATATTTTTGGAACAGGAACAATGCTTGATACCGCTCGTTTTAGGGCTCGCATTGCAGAAACATACAAAGTTTGTCAGGAAAATGTTCACGGCTATGTTTTTGGTGAACATGGAGATTCTTCATTTGTTCCTTGGTCTCTTGCAAATATTGGTTCAATTCCTGTAGATAAATATGCTCCATCATATACTGGTGAAGATGTTCTTCCAACATTTGACAAAAATGATGTTGAAGATTATATCAGAAAATCTGGTGGAATTATTATTGCTGCAAAGAAATGCACAAACTATGGAATTGGAGTTACAACAGCAACTCTTTGTGAAGCATTGAATTATAGTACAGATTCTGTTCTTACAATTTCTTCAATGCTTAATGGCGAATATGGAATTAGCGATGTTTGTTTGAGTATTCCAACAGTTGTAGGATGTAGAGGAATTAGAGGACATATTGCAGTTCCTCTTACAGATGCAGAAACAGAATCTTTGCGTCATAGTGCTGAATGTCTTAAAGATGTAATCAGGCAAGTAAAATTCTAGTTATTAGAAAAACAAAAATCCACAAAGTATCTTTGTGGATTTTTGTTTTTAAATATACAAAATAAGGTGGAAAATAATTATGGAATATAAAATTGAACACGACTCAATGGGCGAAGTAAAAGTTCCCGCTGATAAATACTGGGGTGCTCAAACAGAACGCAGCCATGAAAATTTTGAAATTGGAGTGGGAATTGAAACAATGCCACGCGAAATTACAAAAGCATTCGGCTATCTCAAAAAAGCAGCCGCAATTGCAAATAATGCATTAAAGCCAGAAAAAATGACAGCCGAAAAAGTTAAGGCAATTAGTCAGGCTTGCGATGAAGTTATTTCTGGTTCATTAAACGAACATTTTCCACTTGTTGTATGGCAAACTGGAAGTGGAACTCAAAGCAATATGAATGCAAACGAAGTTATTGCAAATCGTGCTAACGAAATTGCAGGTTCAAAACTTTGCCATCCAAATGATGATATTAATATGAGTCAATCTTCTAATGACACATTTCCAACTGCATTGCATATCAGTGCTGTTTGTATAATCGAAGATAAATTAATTCCTGCGATTGATACGTTAGTTGAAACTTTTAAACGTCTTGAAAAAGAAAACGAGGGAATTGTAAAATCTGGAAGAACTCATTTACAAGATGCTGTTCCTATTGCTTTTGAGCAAGAAATTTCAGGTTGGCGAACTTCTTTAGAGCGTGATCGTGAAATGCTCGTTTCAAGTCTTCCATATTTAAAACAATTAGCACTTGGTGGAACAGCAGTTGGAACTGGATTAAACGCTCCAAAGAACTTTGACGAAAAAGTTGCCCAAGCTGTTTCCGATTTGACTGGAAAAGATTTTATAACTGCACCAAATAAATTCCATGCATTGACAAGCAAAGATGAACTTGTTTTTGCTCATGGTGCAATAAAAGCGTTGGCAGCAGATATGATGAAAATTGCAAACGATGTTAGATGGCTTGCTTCAGGACCTCGTGATGGACTTGGCGAAATTCACATTCCAGAAAACGAACCTGGTTCTTCAATTATGCCAGGAAAAGTAAATCCAACACAGTGCGAAGCAGTAACTATGGTTGCAGTTCAAGTAATGGGTAATGATGCTGCAATTGGATTTGCTGCAAGTCAGGGAAACTTTGAATTGAATGTATTTATGCCAGTTATTGCATATAACTTTATTCAAAGTGCTCGTCTTTTGGCAGAAAGTATGGAAAGTTTTAACAAAAATTGTGCTGTTGGAATTAGAGCAAATAAAGATAAAATGCATCATAATTTGTATAATTCGCTCATGCTTGTTACAGCATTAAATCCGTATATTGGTTATGAAAATGCTGCAAAAACTGCACATAAAGCATTTGATGAGAATATTTCATTAAAAGATGCTTGCGTTGGGCTTGGATTTTTGACTGCCGAAAGATTTGACGAAGTATTTAAACCTGAATCAATGGCATATCCTCAAGGAAAAAATTAGCAGTTCAAATTCCAAGTTTTAATAAAATTTTTGTTAACACACTTTTATCATAATGCTAACACATTGTTATCATTATGATAAAAGCCTTGTTGCGTTTTGTTGAACTTTGTCCAAAATTTTGTGTAAATGACAAGGTTTAATTAAAAATGAGAACACGCCCATTAAAAAATATTGCAAATTGTTTTCCGTGTATCAATGTAATTTTGTCTTGACATTCATTGCAAATTCATTTTAGAATGCAAACACCAAAAGGGGAGTAGTTACTTCCTTAAGAATCAACAACCGATTCAATTAGTTTGAGTCTGGTTCTTAGGCTTCAATTTTATTGAAGAAACAAGACCTTTTGCTTGATTTCCTGTAAACAGGGAGTCGGGCAAAAGGTCTTTTTTTTTGCGATTTTCGTTTGATTTGCATAAACTTTTTTCAATTGAATGCGAAAATCCATTTCTGAAGGTGAGAATTAAATTACTTTTTACAAAAAAGAGGAAAAAAATGGAACAGATTTTAAATTATTTTTCAAGTGGAATATCGTCAATGACTTGGCAACAATTTGCAATGTTTGGTATTGGCGGAGTTTTAATTTGGCTTGCGATTGCAAAAAACTATGAACCGATGCTTCTTTTGCCAATTGGATTTAGTGCGATTTTGGTAAATCTGCCTTTTTCAGTTGTTTTAGGAACAACAGAACATCCTGGCGTGATTCAGCTTTTGTTTAATTTTGGAATTATGACTGAATTATTCCCGCTTTTAATTTTTATAGGAGTTGGAGCGATGATTGATTTTAGACCACTTCTTGAGCGACCTTGGCTTTTAATTTTTGGTTTAATTGCACATTGTGGAATTTTTATTGCAGCATTTGTGGCGTATTCTTGTTTTGGATTCAGTTTAAAAGAAGCTTTGAGCATTGGAGTAATTGGAGCAGCAGACGGACCAACTGCAATTGTTGTTGCAAGTAAACATGCACAAAATATTTTAGGGCAAATTACGGTTGTTGCATATTCATATATGAGTCTTGTTCCAATTATTATGCCACCTGTTATAAAACTTTTGACAACAAAAAAAGAACGCCAAATTAGAATTCAAGCAAAAAGCAAAAACATTCCAAAATGGGTGATTATATTGTTCCCGATTGTCATAACTTTAATCGTAAGTCTTATAATTCCAGATGCTGCTGCACTAATCGGATTTTTAATGTTTGGCAATTTAATCCGCGAATGTGGCGTTTTAGAAAAACTTTCAAAAACTGCACAAAATGAACTTTCAAATATAGTAACTATTCTTCTTGGAATAAGTATTGGTGCGACTATGACAGCTCAAATGTTTTTGACATCACGAACTTTATTAATTATGCTTTTGGGTTTAATTGCATTTGTCGGCGATACTGTTTGTGGTGTTTTGTTTGCCAAAGTACTAAATTTATTTTTCAAAAAAGGGAATAAATTAAATCCGATGATTGGTGCGTGCGGAATTTCGGCTTTTCCGATGGCAAGTCGTGTTGTTCAAAAACTTGCACTAGAAGAAGACAATCAGAATTTTATTTTAATGCACGCTGTAAGTGCTAATGTTTCGGGGCAAATTGGTTCTGTGATTATTGGAGGAATTATTTTAGGTTTTTTGGGCGGAATTTAAGGGTTTATACTTGTTTTCAGTTAATCGACAATTTTTTTTGCTTTTGAAACACGATTTTTTCGCTTGAATAACAATTTTGTTCGCTTAATTTATTAATTGGCACATAATAATAAAAATGTTCTTCGGAGTGTTTTTCGGAGGGATAAAAATAAGTTCGCCTAATTTATTAATTGTCGCATAATAAAAGTAAAAAAATCGCCATTTTACTTATTAGCGATTGCTAATTCGTAATAAAAGTTGTTTTCAAAATGCGAAAAATGGTTTACCATATTACAAACGCATTTTGTAAAATTTCAAAACAAAATATTTTCGTTATGGGGCAAGGCTTATGACATATTCTTATTTTCCGGGCTGTACGCTAAAAAACAAGGCTCAAAAACTTGATAAATATGCGCGTAGTTCAGCGGAAGTATTAGGATTCACCCTTGAAGAAATTCCTGAATGGCAATGCTGTGGTGGCGAATATCCTATGGCAAAAGATGAAATTGCAACTAAACTTTCGTCTGTTCGTGCCTTAGTAGCTGCTCGCGATTCTGGAAAAGATTTGATTACTCTTTGTTCTGCATGTTACAATGTTCTAAAACAGGTAAATAACGATGTTGCAACAGATCAATCAATTTCTTCTAAGGTGAATAATTATCTCAAGCAAGATGAAATTGAATATCATGGAGAAACAAAAATTCTTCACTATTTGGAAATCTTGCGTGATGTTGTGGGTTGGGATAATGTAAAAAAGGCTGTAAAAAATCCTTTTACTGGTAAAAAAATTGGCGCTTATTACGGTTGTCTTCTTCTTCGACCTGGAAAAGTTCTCCAATTAGATGACCCTGAAAATCCTAAAATTTTAGAGGATTTTATTAGAGCTATTGGTGCAACTCCAGTTATTTATGGTCAAAGGAATGAATGTTGTGGTGCTTACACAATGTTTGAAGATGATTCTATTCCAAAATCTCGGGCACAAAAAATTCTTGCAAATGCGCAAGACATGGGAGCTGATTTTTTGGTTACAAGTTGCCCTCTTTGTCGTTATAATTTGGTAAAAAATAAAGGCGATTCTAAACTTGATGTGATTTATTTTACAGAATTATTGGCTCAAGCCCTTGGGTTAAAGGAGGCTGAATAATTATGGAAAACGAATTAGTAAAAGAAATAATCATTCTTAAAAGTGGAGTGGATCCTAAAAAATGTATGGTTTGCGGAAAGTGCTCTGGAACTTGCCCTAATTATGATGCAATGGAATATCATCCACACCAGTTTGTTCAAATGGTAGAAAATGGCGATCTTGATAAACTTTTAACTTCGAAATCAATTTACGCTTGTCTTTCTTGTTTTGCTTGTCTTGAACGATGTCCTCGTCAAGTTGAACCTGCAAAAATTATTGATGCTGTTCGCTCTTATGTTGAAGGTCAGCGTGGACCACATCATCTTGATCCTGTTCAAGTTCCCGAACATCTTGATGATGATATGCCACAGCAGGCTATAGTAAGTGCTTTTAGAAAATATAAACGATAAGGAGTGACATAGAAAAATATGGAAAGAATTGGTGTATTTGTATGTCACTGTGGTACTAATATTGCCGGAACAGTTGATGTAGAAAAAGTTACTGAGGAACTTGCAAAAGTTGATGGTGTTGTTTATTCAACTCATTACACTTATATGTGTTCTTCTGCAGGTCAGCAAATGATTGAAGAACATATCAAAAACGACAAACTTACAGGCGTCGTTCTTTGTTCTTGTTCTCCACGAATGCACGAAAAAACATTCCGTTCATGTGCAGAACGTGCTGGCTTAAATCCTTATAAAGTTGAAGTTGCAAATATTCGTGAACAAACTTCTTGGGTAATGAAAGATATAGAGCATGCAACAGAAAAAGCAATTGCTCTAGGAAAAGCTGCTATTGCAAAAACAATTCTTGACACGCCACTTATTGCTGGTGAAACTCCAATGACAAAGCGAGCATTAGTTATTGGTGGAGGAATTGCAGGAATTACGGCAGCTTTGGATATTGCAGATGCAGGTTTTCCAGTTGATATTGTCGAAAAAGATTATACAGTTGGCGGAAAAATGGCTAAGCTTGATAAAACATTCCCGACCCTTGACTGTGCATCTTGTATTGTAACCCCAAAAATGACAGAAGTTAGCCAGAATTCTAATATTCGCATACTTTCTTATTCGGAAGTTTGCCGTGTTAGCGGTTATATTGGAAACTTCGAAATTGATATTAAGCGACATCCTCGTTTTGTAGACGAAACAAAGTGTACAGGTTGTGGAGCTTGTATTGAAAAATGTCCTAACAAAAAGGTTCCAAATTCATTCAACTTAAACTTGAATAATCGCAAAGCAATTGATATCCCTTTTGCACAAGCGGTTCCAAAAGTTGCAAATATTAATCCAGATTATTGTTTGCATATTAAAGGTCTTAAAAATGGAAAAGACAATGTTTGTGGATTTTGTGTAAAGGAATGTGCCGCTGGTGCTATCGATTTTAACCAAAAAGAAGAAATTATCACAGAAAAATACGGTGCTATTATTGTAGCAACAGGTTACAATCCAATTAGTCTTGAAAAATTTGATGAATATGCTTATAGCCAAAGTCCTGATGTTGTTTCTTCTCTTGAATTTGAACGACTTTGCAATGCTTCAGGTCCAACAGATGGGCATCTTCTTCGTCCTTCAGACGGAAAAGAACCAAAAAACATTGTATTTATTCAGTGTGTTGGAAGCCGTTGCTCTGCAGATTCTACAAAGGGACACGAATATTGTTCAAAGATTTGTTGTATGTACACAGCAAAACACGCAATTTTAACTCGTGACCATTATCCTGATACAAACTGTTATGTATTTTATATCGATGTTAGAACTCCAGGTAAGAACTTTGATGAGTTTTATCGTCGTGCAGTTGAACAATATGGCGTTCATTACATAAAAGGACAAGTTGGAAAAGTTACTCCGCAGTCAGATGGAACTCTTGATGTACAGGGAAGTGATTTAATTTTGAATAAGCAAGTTCACATTAAAGCAGATATGGTTGTTCTTGCGGCAAGTATCGAAGCTGATAAAACTGCTCGACCACTTGCAACAATGCTTACAACTTCTATGGACAATAATGACTTTTTCTTAGAAGCACATGCAAAACTTCGTCCAGTAGAAAGCCCAACTGCAGGTATTTTCTTAGCTGGTTGTTGTCAAGGGCCAAAAGATATTCCAGAAACTGTTGCTCAATCTTCAGGAGCGGCTGCAAAGGCAATATGTTTGCTTGTAAAAGACAAACTTAAAAATGACCCTTGTACTGCTTCTCCAGATGAAAATATGTGTAACGGTTGTGGACAGTGTGAAAATGTTTGTCCTTACGGTGCAATTTCTTACGTTGATAAAGATTTCCGTGGACCAAATCGTACAACAATTACTCGTCATATATCGCAAGTTAATTCTGCAATGTGTCATGGCTGTGGTGCTTGTACAGTTGCTTGTCCTTCTGGAGCTATGGATCTTAAAGGATTCAGCAATAAACAAATTTTGGCGGAGGTAGATTCAGTTCTTTAACTGAAGAAATGATTTATGAGTGAAAATA